>CAYWOE010000086.1:0-5146 GCA_964459855.1 uncultured Synechococcus sp.
GCTGCAGCTTTCTGCCACCGGTGGGAGGAGACGGCAGCAGCAACATTGTCAAAAAACGGGTCAGCAGAGAGAAGCTGATCGGCCGCACCAACTGGAACACGGACTTTGCGGTGAATGGGCCCTACACCAGCTACAAGCTCTTCTTCACGGCGGACTCGACCGCCAGCGGAACCTATCCCGTGGAGGCCTACCTCAAATTCACCGACGGCAGCAATCTGCGCGTCGTGAAGGAATCCATCAGGCCACCGATCGGAACTGGAAAGCAGTTCGGACCATTCACCGTTCCTCAGGGCAAGCAGGTGAATCAGGTGAACTTCAAGATCGGCGCTGGCAGCGATCCCAACTCAACCGGATTCAGCTACCGCATTTCGGTTCAAGGCTGCAACTGACTGGCACCAGGGAACAATGCGTGATCGCCTCTGGATCGTGATCCCGGCAGCGGGATTTCCGTTTCTGCTGGTGCTGTTCATTGTTCTCTGGAACTCTCTGCAACTTCAGAAGCGCACCATTCAGGATCTGATCAAACGCCTTGATGGGCTGGAGACTGTGGATCAGCGTGACGACGATGGACGCCAGGCGCTGGTGGAACAGCAGCTTGGCGTTCTTCAGACGCGCCAGAAAACCCTTCAGAGACAGATCAGCAATCTTGAAAACTGGCAGCGCGCCTCAGCTGAACGGGAACGGGCCCTCTGGAACAGACTCGACACGCCGTTTCCAGTGAATCAGGCTCCGCAGCAACGCAGGGAGCCTGACCTTGAGAGCGCTGCTGAGCCAGCACTGCCGTCAATTCCCAAGATTTCACCCATGCAGCCTTGACCCATACGGGCCTAGCTCAACCTTTGACGGCATCGCCACTGGCACTGGGGAGGATGAAACGCTGCAGAAGGATGAACAGCAGAAGCACGGGAAGAATCGAAACCACCGATCCAGCCGCGACGATTCTCCAATCGAGTGAAAAACTGCTGGCCAGCTGCTGAAGTCCCAGAGGCAGCGTGAACAGCTGCGGATCATCCAGGATCACCAGGGGCCAGAGGAAATCGCTCCAGGTGCCAATGAACACAAACATGGCCAGCGTGATCAGATCAGCCCGGGCAGCGGGAATCATCACGTTCCACCACTCACCGAGCTTGCTGCAGCCGTCCATGCGGGCGGCCTCCTCCAGTTCGGCGGGAACCCCAAGAAAACTCTGACGAAGCAGATACAGCCCGAAAGCCGTTGCCGCCTGTGGAATCACCAGAGCCATCAGGGTGTTGCGCAGTCCCAGCTGAACCATCAGGAGGTAGAGAGGAATCATCACCACCTGAAACGGGATGAGAATGGTGGCGACCACCAGACCCAGCACCAGACCACGCCCCGTGAAGCGCATCCGCGCCAGGGGGTAGGCCGCAAGGGAACAGAAGAGCAGATTGGCCACCACAGCCAGCAGACTGACCACCGAGCTGTTGAACAGGTAGCGCCCAAGCGGATTGTCCCGGAACAGGCGTGCGTAGGCATCAAAACTGGGTTGCAAGGGCAGCAGAGCCGGCGGACTGGTGAAGATGTCCTCTGCAGGTCCCTTCAGAGACGTGCTCACCAGCCAGAGCAGCGGAACAAGCACCACAAGCGCCAGCAGAATCAGAACCACCAGCTGGAGCAACGGCCCTAAACGGAGCCCGGATTTGAGTTCCGGGTCTCGAAGAGCGGACGACTGCATCAGATCAGAGTGTGGGCCGCGCTTCCAGCGGGGCGGCATCTCGCTGGGGATGCAGAGCCGGCTGCGATGACCCTGCCACCAGCCGGTTCAAGGCATTGACGAATGCCTGCGCCGCGGCCACAACCACATCGGTGTCGGCGGAGTGGCCGGAATACAGCTCACCGTCCCGTCGCAGCCGGATGGTCACTTCACCGATGGCATCAATCCCCTCCGTCACGGATTTCACGGAGAACTCCACGAGTTCATTGGGCTCCCCGGCCAGCGCATTCAGTGCCTGACACACCGCATCGACAGGTCCGGTTCCGATGGATGCCGTGGTCTGCTCCCTGCCATCCTCATCAGCCAGTGTGACCGTGGCGGTGGGACTGAGACTGCTTCCGCAACTCACCTGCACCAGCTTGAGCTGGTAGCGGGCCTCAGGCTGCTGAACCTGCTCGCTGACAATGGCCTCAAGATCGCGATCGGTGATTTCGCGTTTGCGATCGGCGAGGTCCTTGAAACGGGCAAAGGCATCATCGAGATCCTCGCGACTGAGGTCGTAGCCAAGCTCCTCCAGCCTCGCGCGCACTGCACTGCGGCCGCTGAGCTTGCCCAGGGAAATGCGGTTGTCGCTGAGACCCACCGTGCGGGCATCGACAATTTCGTAGGTGAGCCGGTTCTTGAGCACACCGTCCTGGTGGATCCCCGATTCGTGAGCGAACGCGTTGGCGCCCACGATGGCCTTGTTGGGCTGAACCACCATCCCGGTGAGATTGGAGACCAGGCGTGATGTCTTGGTGATCTCCTCGGTGCGAACCGCCGTCAGAGGAGTCGGTGAATCCGCGTCTCGCCCGAAGAAGGGATTGAAATAGCTGCGTCGCACATGAAGAGCCATCACCAGCTCTTCCAGAGCGGCATTTCCTGCCCGTTCACCGATGCCGTTGATCGTGCATTCGAGCTGTCGGGCACCGTTCTTCACCGCTTCCAGGAAATTGGCAACGGCCAGACCCAGATCGTTGTGCCCGTGAACGGACAACACGGCATCGCCGATGTTGGGAACGTGGCGGTCAATGCCGGCAATCAGCTCACCGAATTCAATCGGCGTGGTGTAGCCGACCGTGTCGGGGATATTGATGGTTGTGGCACCGGCGGAAATTGCCGCCTCGATCACCTCGTAGAGAAATTCAGGATCACTGCGGCCGGCATCTTCACAGGAGAACTCGATGTCATCGACCAGGGAGCGGGCGTAGGCGACCATCTCGGGAACGATGGCCAGCACTTCCTTGCGGCTTTTGCGCAGCTTGTGTTCGAGATGGATGTCACTGGTTGCGATGAAGGTGTGAATCCGCTTTCGCGGAGCGGGAGCCACCGCTTCGGCACAGGCCTTGATGTCGCCTCTGGACGCCCGTGACAATCCACAGATCACCGGTCCGTGTTCTCCTCCGACCTGCTGGGCGATGCGCTGAACGGCAGCGAAATCCCCTGGGCTGGCGAAGGGGAATCCCGCCTCGATCACATCGACGCCGAGTCGGGCCAGCTGCTGGGCGATCGCCAGCTTCTCCTCGAGGTTGAGGCTTGCTCCCGGAGACTGCTCACCATCCCTGAGGGTGGTGTCGAAGATCAGAACGCGGCCTGGGTCGTGGGCCATGGCAAAAGCCTCGACGGGATCTAGTCGGAATGACTATGGATAAGTGCACTCTAGGCGAGTGAGCCAGTCCGGATCCTGCAGATCCAGCCCTGAATGCCGGTACATTCACACGGTTGATGGGACGCAAAAGTGGCCAAAGGGGCACTGGCTCTTGTTCTGCATGCCCATCTGCCGTATGTCCGGGCCGCGGAAGCCCATTCCCTTGAAGAGGACTGGTTCTTTCAGGCCCTGATCGAGTGCTATCTCCCGCTTCTGGAGACACTTGAGCGAGCTGCTGCCGATCCAGACCAGGCACCGGAGCTCACCATGGGGTTATCACCAACCCTGCTTTCGCTGCTGGCGGACCCCACGCTGAGGCGGCGCTTTCCGGACTGGATCCAATCACGGCTGAACCTGCTGAGACATGCGCCAGCTGACCGGAAGGAGGCAGCGGACCATCTGATCAGCAGATTTCAGCGCCACCTGAGTGCATGGCACCACTGTGATGGTGACCTGATTGCGCGCTTCTCAGCACTTCAACGCCAGGGAGTGCTTGATCTGCTCACCTGTGGGGCCACCCACGGCTACCTGCCTCTGCTGAGGGAGCACCCGGAGGTGGTGCGCGCCCAGCTGCGCACGGCCGTGAGAGAGCACCAGAGGTTGCTGGGGGAGAGGCCTCTGGGAATCTGGCTTCCCGAATGCGCCTACTACGAGGGCCTGGATCGGTGGATGCGCGATGCAGGACTGCGCTATGCCGTGCTTGACGGCCATGGTCTTCTGCATGCCGAACCCCGGCCTCGCTACGGAGTGTATGCACCGATTGTGAGCCGGCAGGGAGTGGCCTTCTTCGGCCGTGACAGCGATGCCACCCTGCCGGTCTGGTCAGCGAAGGATGGTTATCCAGGCGATCCCTGGTACAGGGAATTCCACAGAGACCTGGGCTGGGATCTGCCCACGGAGCAGATCGAGGCCGAGGGATTGCCGGCCAGGCGTCCGCTGGGGCTGAAACTGCACCGTGTCAGTGACCCTGGCGGCGGGCTTGACGCCAAACAGCCCTACCAGCCAGAGCTTGCCCTCGACCGCACCCGTGACCATGCCCGGCACTTTCTTGAGGGCAGGCGGGAGCAACTCGATCGACTGAGCAACGGCATGGCTATCGAACCGCTGCTGGTGGCACCGTTTGATGCGGAGCTCTTCGGCCACTGGTGGTTCGAAGGTCCTGGTTTTCTGGCCGAACTGTTCAGACAGGCACCGCAACAGTCCATCCGGTTCACCAGCCTGAGAGGCCTCCTGAACAGTCAACCGAATCTGCAACTCTGCGAACCCTGCCCTTCCAGCTGGGGCAGGGGAGGGTTTCACGACTACTGGCTCAACGAAACCAACGCCTGGATCATCCCGGAGTGGAGCCGTGCAGGTCAGGCCATGGTGGAACGCTGCAGCCGCGGAGTTGGCAGCGAAAGCGATCTGCGTCTGCTGCATCAGGCCGGACGGGAACTGCTGCTGGCCCAGTCTTCGGACTGGAGTTTCATCCTCAGGGCAGGCACCACAACGGAACTGGCAAGGGAGCGCATCGAACGCCACCTCGAACGCTTCTGGCGCCTGATCGCAGCGATCGAACAACGCGAGCAGCTGCCGCAAGGCTGGCTGAAGCAACTGGAGGAGGAAGACGCGCTGTTCCCTTTGATTCAGCCGGCGGACTGGAGCCGACTCAGTGCCTGAAGATGGGTTCCTGACTCTTCGCGGCGCCAAGAACGAGACCACGCCTGAGTTCCCAGGACGAAAGAGTGAACAATCGCAGCATCACGCCCATCAGGCGTGGCAGCGGCAGGGTATTGGTCAGGAACCCG
>CAYWOE010000087.1:0-5146 GCA_964459855.1 uncultured Synechococcus sp.
ATCCTGACCCAAGAACGTGCCAAAACGGCTGATCTGTGTACGAAGCCGGGATTCCATAACTTGTGATACCAGGATCGGCATCGTGTTTCGGGCCCTGATCAGGCCATGCCGGGAGAGCCTCATCGCAGGTTATGAGACGGTTTCCGGTCCCATATCCCTGCTGATGCCCCGGCGCGAACGGCGTGTTTACGACTGTGACGGAGTCACGCTGCCCAAGCCTCAGTCAGCAATGAAATCGTCGTCACTGTCTTCGAGATCCTCCTCGAGGTCCCAGGAAAGGGAGACAACCACAGGAGCATGGTCACTCGGTTGCTCGCGTCCCCTCTCCTGCTTGTCGATCTGGCAGCTGAGGGCCAGATCCTGAAGTTCCCCGCTCAGATAGATGTGATCGATTCTCCAGCCGCTGTCACGGTTCCAGGCGCCACTTCTGTAGTCCCACCAGCTCCAGTGACCGCTTCCGCCTTCAAACAATCTGAAGGCGTCCTTGAGGTCGTCTCCAAGGGCCTTGGTCAGTGCGCTGCGCTCTGCATCGGAAGCCATGATTCCCCCGCTGAGGCGTTCCGGGTCATGCAGGTCTCTGGCTTCCGGGCCGATGTTGAAATCACCGACCACGCAGAGTGGCTCGTCCCTGCTCTGGGCCGCCCGCAGATACCTGTCCAGACAGGCGAGCCAGTTCAGTTTGTAGTCGTATTTGTCTGAATTGAGGCTGGAGCCGTTGGGCACATAGAGATTGACCACCCTGATTCCATCCACCAGAGCACTGATCACCCGTTTCTGATGACTCAGTTCCTCCGTGTCCGGATCAGCACTCAGCTCCCCCTCGAAGCCCATCCGCACGTCCTCCAGTGGATGCCGGCTGATCAGAGCGACGCCGTTGTAAGACTTCTGGCCATGGAAGCTGACGTCGTAGCCCCTCGATTGGAACGGTTCGAGAGGAAACAGCGGATCATCGACCTTGGTCTCCTGCAGTGCCAGCAGATCAACCCCGCTCTGATCGAGCCAGCGGACGACATGATCCAGCCGGGTGCGGATCGAATTGACATTCCAGCTCGCGATCTGCACGGAGACCCTGATGCACCTGTGTGGAGACCCTTAGCATCCGCTGGATCCAAGCATTCGATCTCATGCAATCGCTCCGCGTGACCTCCTGTCTTGCGATCGCCGCCTGCAGCGCGCTGCTGACGGTTTCTCCTTCCGCCCGTTCCCAGACGACTCTGTCTCAGCCGAATTCAATCGAGCGCAATCAGGACCGCGATATCTACAACACACTTCCAGGGGAATCCAAGAACAAGGGTTCAGCCCTGGATGTCACCAACCCCATGGAGCTGATGAGGAGCCTGCGTCAGGCCACCTCCATGAACGACGCAACGGACCCCGTCGATGCCATCGATGAGGCACTCAGGGAGCTTGCACAGCCTTGATTCCGGAGCTGGCCGGTCTGTTCCTGGCGGCTTCAAGCGCCCAGCGCAGCTCCAGTGTCTGAAGATCGTTTGTCGGGCCTGTCGGTTGCCTGGTCAGTCCCATCGCCTTCCGCAGCAGCGTGATGGCCTCGCTTCCCTCGCCCTGATCCTTTTTCAGCAGGGCCAGTGCCAGCAGTGGTTGAGGCTTCTGAGGGTTGTCCTCGATCAGTTTGCGATAGCGATCGGAGGCGGCCTTCAGCTCTCCGGACAGTCGCTGCAGGTCTGCCAGCAGCAACCCCAGGCCAAGCCGCTGATCAGACGGTGTGGTGCCGAGCCTTTCATTCAGGCTTTTGATCAGTTCGGTGCTCTGATCAGCCTCCAGAGCCAGCAGGCTCCACAGAGCCATCACTTCCTGTCGGTTGGGGTGCAATCGCTGCAATGGCCGCAGCGTGCGCACAGCCCCGTTTCGATCGCCTTGCTGATGCTGTGCATGAGCCAGCAGCAGTGACCAGCGCCAGTCTCTCGGATGTTTCTGCACCTGACTTCTGAGCAGATCGAGCCCCGAGAGTGTGCCGCCTGCAGCCGGTTCCGTGTTGAACTGGCGCGACTGAGTCCCTGGCCAGCGGCCTGACAGCAACCAGGCGGTGGTCGCAGAGACGGCTGCCGCTGCCGCGATGCCGGCCATTGTCTGTGTCGCTCGACGCCTGGAGCCCGCCACCATGCCGTGGGAATGCCCGATCAGTCTGAAGCGCAATGCCGATGCTGGCTAGAGTTGCCGCGGGCCGGTGGATGCCCCTGAAACTGATGCGCGACCATCCCATTCCCGCGGTGACTGAACCGCTGCAATACCGGGCGATCGGTGTGGTGCGCGGGATCTTTCGGCCGGAATCCGAAGAGCAGAGCACCCGTGGCCATCTGGTGGACGCCGACGGACAGGAGATTGATGCCGTTGTTCTCGGACGGATGCTCACGCTGATGCGTCGCCACCTCGATATGGACAAGCCCCATCTCTGGGTGGTGTATCCCCGATGCAGGGAAGCCGGCCAGCTGCATCTGCAGATCGCCGGCATCTGGGAACCCAGCACTCTGTCCGCTGCCGGTCCTGAGGCGCAATCCGCAGACCCCGACATCGATCAGTTGCCGGAAGGCGATGATTATTTCTCGATCAGAGGCGAGCTCATCTACACGAAGCCCGAAGCCTCAGAGGTCGTGGTCAAGGTGCGTCAGCAGCCGCGAAACGACGGCTTCAGACCTCTGCCTTTCAAGCTGCAGATCAGTGGTGATGTGGAGCTGGCGCATCTGCGCCATTTCGTCAGCCTCGATGTGCGCCGTCAGGGACAGATGCTCCAGGTTGAGTCCGCCGATGTGATCGCGCCGATGCCAACGCGAGGTGGAAAGGGTCGAGGCGGTGCCTCTCGACGTTCCGGGGATCGCAGTCGCCCGGCTCACGGCTGATGAACTCGTCGCCCGTCTCCACCACCGCTGCAGGCCTGGCGGTGGCCGGTTGCACAGGACTCGCGGTGTTCGGCCCTCTTGTGGGTCTCTCTCCTGCCTGGATCGCACTTCTGGTGGGTGGTGGCCTGCTGGGACTGACCCTCGATGCCTCCCAGCTGGAGGGAATGGGTGGTCATCTTCTGGCGGAATCCCTTCCCGGTGGCAGAACGCGTCTGCGTCGGGTGGCACGCCATGAGGCCGGCCACTGGTTGGTTGCCCGGGAGGAGGCGATGACGGTGCGTCGTGTCCTGGTCGGAACCCGTCCATGTCTTGAGGCAGGCCTGCGTTGCAACGGTGCCACCGAATTCGACCTTCCTGATCAGGTTCGTTTGCCCATGGAGGATCTGCGCCGCTGGAGCCGTGTTCTTCAGGCCGGGATGGTCGCGGAGACCCTGCTGGAGGGTTCGGCCCGAGGCGGGGCGGATGACCGTGCACTGCTGGGCAGGATCTGGGGGTTGTCCGGTCAGGACGTGGAAACCGCCCAACGTGAACAGCGCCGTGCCCGACGTGAGGTGGAGCAGTTCCTGAGGAAGCGTCTGGATGATCTGGACGCAGTCGCCGACAGGCTGCTGGAGGGCCTCGATCCGGAGGTGGCATGACGGCTGGGCTCGCAGCCTCCTACGTGGTGGATTGCCCGACGGGCCTTGCCGGAGACATGTTGCTGGCGGCCTGCCTGGATCTGGGGGTTTCCCCTGACGTGATTCACTCGCCCCTGCGGGTGCTGGGTCTTGAGAACGCCTACGCCCTGCGTGTCGAAGAGGCACGGAACGGCGGTCTGCGAGGTCTGCGTCTCGAGGTGGAGGTGCAGGAGACGCATCCCCCGCATCGGCACTGGGGGGAGTTGCGGCAAACCATTCTCACCGCCACGCTCTCCCCCTCACTGCGCGAGAAGGTGCTGTCGGTGTTCACCGCACTCGCTGAAGCCGAGGCAGCCGTTCACGGCATTGCCGCCGATCAGGTTCATTTCCATGAAGTCGGTGCCATTGACAGCCTGGTCGACGTGGTTGGTGTGTGTGCGGCCCTGGAGCATCTCGGGCCTGCGTCGCTCTTGTGTGTTCCTCCTCCGGCGGGGCGGGGCATGGTCGCCACGGCTCACGGCCGGTTGCCTGTTCCAGCTCCGGCCGTGCTCGAGCTGGCGCGACGTCATGGTGTCGAACTCCGCTGGGGAGAGGACTGGCCGGAAGCAGAGCTGACGACTCCGACGGGTCTGGCGCTGATGGCCGTTCTCGCCGATGGGTTCGGATGGCCCGAGCATCTGGCTCCCGAGCAGATTGGAACAGGTCTGGGACACCGGCAGCTTGATCGTCCGAACCTGCTTCGCCTCATCCGCCAGCATCAACGCGACTCCGCCGAATCCAGCCAGCCCCAATGGCAGGATCTGATCGTGCAGGAGGCGTGGCTTGATGACGTCTCAGCCGAAGCGATTGCATGGTTGATCCAGCAGCTGCGCGAGGCTGGTGCCCTGGATGTGGCCTCCACATCCCTGCAGATGAAGAAGGGACGTCCTGGAACTGCGATCACAGCTCTTGTTTTTCCCAGCCAGGCAGCGGCTCTGCGTGAGATCTGGTGGAAGGAAAGTCCAACACTGGGGCTGCGTGAACGGCGACAGGGCCGCTGGGTGCTGCCGCGTCGGCATGGATCGCTCATCACTCCATGGGGGGATCTGGCCGCCAAGCAGATGTTGAAACCGGATGGAACCCAGTCCGTCAAACCAGAGCGGGATGCTCTTCAGACACTTGCCCGCAGCGTTGGTCTGTCGCCTGAGGCGATCTGGCAGCAGCTCCGTCTGGAGAGGCTTGAGTTCAAGCCTGATCAGGAGTGGACATGCTGAAGCGCTGTCGCGCTCTGTTGCCGGTACAACTTCCCGGCGGCCTGAAGCTGTGGATCACCCTGGTCACGCTTGGATTTGTCGGCTGGGCGCTGGCGGGCCATGCGGCGGGGCTGCGCTCCCTCGCGATCACAGGTCAAGGGTGGTGGTGGCTGGTCCTCGCTCTTGGTCTCAGCTGGCTGAGCCTGATCGTGAATGCCGGTGCCTGGCAGGTGCTTGTGGGCTGGCTGGGGCACGACAGAGGCACAACAGCTCTGATGCCGCTCTACCTGAGCAGCAATCTGCTCAAGTACCTTCCCGGCGGTGTCTGGCATTTCCTCCAGCGCGTGCGGATCCTGGGGCCCTCCATCGGCACGGGGCCTGCTCTGGTCTCGGTGTTGCTCGAGCCCATGTTGATGGCGGTGGCCGCTCTGCTCTGGGTGCC
>CAYWOE010000088.1:0-5135 GCA_964459855.1 uncultured Synechococcus sp.
GAAGACGAGCTGTGCGGTAGCTGTTGATGTAGTCGAGCGTGCTGCTCAGACAGGGGACTGGGATCCCGGCTGCGGCTGCACCAGCAACCACCTTGGCCAGTCCGGGCAGACGACGGTTCACCTGATCGGCGAACCACGGGTCGATCAGCAGGTTCGCAAGCTGAGGATCGGCATTGAAGGCATCCTGGATGCGCTTGAGCAGGCGTGCCCGGATGATGCATCCTCCCTTCCAGATCTGAGCGATCGAAGGCATGTTCAGGTTGTAGTTGTGCTCAGCGGATGCAATGCGCAGCAGCTCCATGCCCTGGGCATAGCTGGCCATGCAGGCCAGAACCATGGCGTCCATCAGAGGAGCCATGCCATCGGCCGATGTCCCCATGTCAAACGACTGCATGGACGGTCCTTTCAGAATCGATTCGGCCTTGACACGCTGATCTTTCATGGAGCTCATCACCCGTCCATTGAGAGCGGCATAGATGGTTGGAACCGAGGCCCCCATCTGCAGAGCGCTGACAACAGTCCAGAGACCTGTTCCCTTCTGACCGGCTTTGTCCTGGATCTTCTCCACAAGCGGAGTTCCATCATCGGGGTCCATGGTGCGCAGGCAGACCTCAGTGATTTCAACCAGATAGGAGGACAGTTCCTCAGTGCTGTTCCAGTGAGCGAACACATCAGCCATCTCAAGACCGCTCATGCCACCCGCCCGTTTCATCAGGTCATATCCCTCGGCAAGGATCTGCTCAATGCCGTACTCGATGCCGTTGTGAACGGTCTTCACGAAGTGGCCTGCACCGCCTGGACCGATGTAGGTCACACAGGGACCATCCTCAACCTGGGCCGCCATCTTGCAAACCAGACTCTCGATGGCGTCGTAGGAGGCCTTCGTTCCCCCCGGCATCATGCTTGGGCCCTCCAAGGCACCTTTGGCTCCGCCAGAGACGCCCATCCCGATGAATCCAAAGCTCTTGCTTTCCAGCTCCGCAACGCGTCGTTCGGTGTCGTGATATTCGGAGTTGCCACCGTCAATCAACAGATCTCCCTCATCCAGGTAAGGCGAAATCTGCTGGATCACAGCATCAACCGGTCCACCCGCCTTCACCATCATCAGAATGCGCCGAGGACGTTCAAGCTTGTCGACGAAATCCTGAAGGTCCGTTGCAGCCTGAATATTCTTGCCAGCCCCACGGCCGGACATGAATTCTTCCGTCTTGGAATAAGTGCGGTTGTAAACAACGCTCGAAAAGCCGTTGCGTTCGGCGTTGAGGACAAGGTTTTCCCCCATCACGCCGAGACCAATCAGACCGAAGTGAGCCTTGGACATGCTCAGCTGGACCATTCACTGCCGACAGTGTGACCACGGCAACCCAAGTCGGCTGCAACCTGGTCAATCTCTGTCAGGAATGAACAATCAGATCACGCTTCCATCGGGAATGGACGCGTTCTTCACCACAACGACGATTCCATTGCGGATGTAGAAGCCGAGTTCGGCACGATCGGCTTCTTCAACATGATCCTTGTTCACGATGGTGACGTTGGAACCGATTCGGGCATTTTTATCGAGAATGGCCCTCTTGACCGTGGTGCCCTGACCAACACCGAGGGGAATGCCACCCCGTTCTCTCAGAACAGCACGCTCCTCACTCGACTCAAAGAAATCCGCACCCATCACAAGAGTGTCCTGGAGGACCACATCGGATTCCAGCCGGCTGCGAACACCCAGAACGCAGTGATGAACGCTGCAGGACTTCAGGATCGACCCCTCACCGATGATGGAATTGGTGATCTGGGCGTCAACAAGCTTGCTCGGCGGCAGATAACGGGGACGTGTGTAGATCGGAAATTTCTCGTCATAGAAACTGAAAGGAGGTTTTGGCTGCTGCGTCAGCGCAAGATTGGCTTCATAGAAAGCGCCGATGGTACCGATGTCCTCCCAGTAGTCATCAAAGACATAACTCTGAAGCTTGTCTCCACGAGCCAGCGATTCAGGAATGACCTCTTTGCCGAAATCCTTGTGGTTGGTGTTCCCATCAAGAAGTTCAAACAGTGTCTGACGACTGAACACGTAGATGCCCATCGATGCCAGATAAGGACGCTCCTTTGCTGACTCAGCGCTGAGACCGAAGCGTGCCGTGTCCACCGACATCTCCAGCAGGGAATCACCCTTCGGCTTTTCACGAAATTCCTGAATATTGCCATCGTTATCGGTTCGCATCAAACCGAAGGATTCAGCCTGTTTTGCATCCACCGGCAAAGCAGCGACCGTGAGATCGGCGCCGGTGCGACGGTGATGCTCAATGAAACGGCTGTAATCCATGCGATACAGCTGGTCACCGGAAAGGATCAGGTATTCATCAACATCCCATTCCTGAAACAGCCACTGATATTTGCGAACTGCATCAGCGGTTCCTTCAAACCATGACGGACTGTCGGGTGTCTGCTGGGCAGCGAGAACCTCGACGAAACCTCCACCGAAGGAATTACTGAGATTGAACGTCTGACTCAGGTGACGATTGAGCGATGCACTGTTGAACTGCGTCATCACGTACATCTTGTTGATGTCGGAATTGATGCAGTTGCTGATCGGAATATCGATCAGGCGGTACTTACCGGCGAGCGGAACCGCGGGCTTGGCCCGCATCTTGGTGAGGGGATACAGACGCGTTCCCGCTCCTCCCCCGAGAATGATGGCCAGAACACGCTTCATGCCGCCCCCGCAGATCGGCTTTGCCGGGCAAACCTACCGGACTTTTGCTGTTCCAAACCGATGCATGGGCCAGATCCGACAAGAATGCTGGGAATCAGTTTTGGACGGAGAACTTCAGTTGCGGAAATGGTCAACGATCCTGATCATCATCCTGAGCCAGATCAAACAAACGTTCAACCACGATGAGCGCATTTTGCCGCTCAGTGCGCTGCTGTGGTGCTCGCAGTGATGTCACAGGAGTGTGCAGGATCTTGTTGATGATGCCCTTGCTGAGGGCCTCGACCACCTTGCGCTCGCGCGCTGAGAAATCGGGGCCCATGCGACTCAGCGCCTTCTGCAGTTCCTCGGAACGGATCGACTCCAGCGAGGAGCGCAGCCTGTTGATGGTCGGAACCGCCTCGAGGCTGTCCCACCATTCCAGGAAGAGACGTGCCTCCTCATCCAACAGTCCCTGGGCTTCACGAGCCACCTGCTGGCGGGCCTCCTGATTGCGTTCGACAACTTCCTTGAGATCGTCGACGTCATAGGCCTCGACACCCGTGATTCCTTCCACGTCCGCATCGATGTTGCGGGGGACGCCGATATCGACAAGCCGCAGTGAGCTGCGGCGATTCAACTGCTGAAGACGAGCGGCATCAATGATCGGATCGTCCGCAGCAGTGCTGGTGAAAACGAGCGAACAGGTGCTCAGGCAGTGATCAAGATCCTCCAGTGGACGACACTGAACGGGCAGGTCAGGGAAGTCGGCGGCCAGTGCCTGTGCACGAGCAGCGGTCCGGTTCAACACCACAACACCCGACGCACCTTTGGCCTTGAGGTGCTGAAGCAGGAGACGGCTCATCCTGCCGGCGCCGACAACAGCCACCTGCTCATCCTCAAGGGTGACCAGGTCATCCACACCGCGGCTCTGACCCAGCTTCAGCTGGGCGAGTTCAACGGCCGCGGAACTGATGGAGACGGCACCGGTGCCCAGATTGGTTTCGCTGCGAACTCGTTTTCCCGTGCTGACAGCCTGGGTCAGCAATCGATTGAGGATCGGACCCAGCGATTTGTGCTCCTGGCCAAGGCGCATCATTTTCTTGACCTGGGAGAGGATCTGCCCTTCCCCGAGCACGAGGCTGTCGAGGCCGGCGGCAACCCTCATCAGGTGCGCAACGGCATCCTCGTGATGGAACGTGAACAGGTGAGGCTTCAGATCGCCGGTGTCCAGTCCGGAATGACCGCTCAGAAATTCTCTGACGGCCGAAATTCCAAGTTCAGGGTTGCGAACGAGGGTATAGATCTCAAGCCGATTGCAGGTGCTGAGAATCGAAGCCTCCAGCACCTGATCATGTCCCCGCAGGCTCTGCAGGGATTCCTCCATGGTTTGCTCAGGGATGCTGAGCTTTTCGCGCACTTCGACCGGTGCCGTTCGATGACTGAGGCCGACAACGGCGATGTGCATGGAGAAAACCCTCGCTGCTTGAAGAAAGAGATCAGCTCAGAGCGATGCTCTGTGCGCCTTCCTTGATGTGAACCGTGTTGGTGAAACGGCAGGTGTCGTCAAGATTGCTGATCACCAGGCTGCTGGTGCGGGTGCAGTCCTTTTCGAACTTAACGCCGTGGAACAGCAGACCATCGGTGATTCCACTGCCAGCGAACACCACGTGGTCACCGGATGCGAGTTCATCGGCCTCGTAGATCTTGTCGGGATCGCTGATCCCCATCTCTGCAAGACGGGCCAGATTCCCTTCCTTGGTGAGGTCAGCCCATTCCTTGGTTTGAGCCACCGCAGGGTCGTAAACGAGCTGCCCCTGGAAATGTCCTCCCAGAGCACGCATGGCAGCTGCGGAGATCACACCCTCAGGAGCAGCACCGATGCCCATCAGGCAATGGGTGCCGGTGCCTGCGAAACCACAGGCGATGGCGGCCTGCACGTCACCATCGGAGATGGGTTGAACACGAGCTCCGGTGGAGCGGATCTCAGCGATCAGATCCTTGTGTCGCGTGCGATCCATCACAACGATGGTGAGCTCATCAACCGCCAGTCCGAGGCACTCGCTGAGAATCTTGATGTTTTCAGTTGCGGACTTGCGAATATCCACCTTGCCCTTGGCTGCCGGTGGTGCAGCCAGTTTCTTCATGTAGAAGTCAGGGGCATTGA
This sequence comes from uncultured Synechococcus sp., assembly GCA_964459855.1. Lineage (GTDB taxonomy): Bacteria > Cyanobacteriota > Cyanobacteriia > PCC-6307 > Cyanobiaceae > Synechococcus_C. Next base: position 4,848 of record CAYWOE010000088.1, read on the forward strand.
ACAGGCCACCCCGGTCGGAAGCCGCCAGCACGGCCATGGATCCACGCTGGTTGTTGGCGCAGAGGTTGGTGCCCTCACAGGGATCAACAGCGAAGTCAACGCCGGGGCCAGTCCCGCTGCCCACCTCTTCCCCGATGTAGAGCATGGGAGCTTCATCGCGTTCGCCCTCACCGATGACAATCCGACCTTGCATCTGGATCTGACCCATGCGCTGACGCATGGCTTCAACGGCTGCGGCATCGGCTTCATCCTTCTTGCCGAGGCCGGTGAGGCGGGCGGAGGCGATGG
>CAYWOE010000089.1:0-5113 GCA_964459855.1 uncultured Synechococcus sp.
TGGAGTCATTGTCGCCGGAGTTCTGCGAATAGCCCATTCCGTTGGCCTCCGCATAACGTTGCGCAAACCTCATGAAGCGTTCGAAATCCGCTTCGCTCTTCCAGGTGTAGGTCGCCTCCAGAGCAAATGGCTTTCCGTTGACGAAACGGCCGTTCACCTCACGGGTGACCATCTCGCCCTCTTCATCGACCATCCACATGCCGGCGATCGCTTCCAGTGTTTCGGGGGCCAGGGCCTTCGGTTCCTCGAACACGAATTTGGCCTGGCCGGTACGACCATCTCGGCTGCGGGTCATGCGGATATCGGGAACAACCGGCTCATCAGTGCCGCGGAAGAACTGAATCGCCGCCTTGTTACCTTCTGCCATGGTTCATCAGCTTGACGCTGTGGATCTTAAGTGCAGATCCCCGGGGTGATGTGCCCTTTTTCCAGAAGCAGCCTGGCTGATTGCTGGGTGTCAAACCCTTGGAGATTCACCGTTGTTCTGACCGGTGAGCGCTCCAGCTCGCGGTCGTAGCAGCTGTCGTAATAGTCGAGCATCGCCTGGCAGGCCACAGACCAGTTCTCCGAAGCGATTGCCTCCAGCGCCTGGCGGGTGCGCTGCGGCCCGAGGCGTTTCTGAATGCGCTCGGTGGCTTCACTCAGCTCAGCCTTGCCGTGACATGAGTAGACACCCACGAGTCGCTCCACCCGTTCCCTCTCACAGCGCTGGATTTCCAGCACCGGAGCCGTCCGCATCTGATCGAAGAGCCCTTTGGGAATTCTGCAGCGGCCCACCTGAATGCTTTCGGCCTCCAGCCAGATCTCCGTTGCGCCGTTGTCACGGAGATTCTCCAGACGTTCCGCGAGCATGTTTTCGTACTGTTCGCTGGTTGGTTGCTCAGGCAGGCCGAGATTGCCGAAACTGCTGCCGCGGTGATTGGCGAGCCCTTCGAGATCCACCACACCGACCCCTCGCCTGTTCAGCTCCAGCAGCAGGTCTGTCTTGCCTGTTCCTGTCCTGCCGCCGAGCACATGCAGCGGCCAGGTCTGGTTGAAACGATCCAGGACCCAGCGGCGATAGCTCTTGTAGCCCCCTTCCAGAACCGTGGCGGGATGATCACTGAGGCCAGCAAGCCAGGCCATGCTGTTGGAGCGCATCCCACCCCGCCAGCAGTAGAGCCTCAGAGGACCTGACGATCCGGCGGCTGTGCGGGTGAGCGCTGCCGACAACTCCGCGAGAGCTGGCCCGCAGAGCTGCAAGCCGAGTTCGATCGCTGCCAGCCGACCCTGTTGCTTGTAGGTCAGACCCACCTGATGGCGTTGATCATCCGTGAACAGAGGAATGTTCACAGCACCCGGCCAGTGTCCCTGGACAAATTCCGAGGGTGTCCTCACATCCACGATTGGCCCCGCCGACGTGCGGAACCCATCGATGCTGGCCAGGATGCTGTTGCCCATGCCTGACATAGTGGGCCAACGCTGAGCCAGTCAGTGCCGGCACATCACCATGCTCTCCGGACGACCTCCATCCACACAACCCGGCATCGATCAGTTGCTGGATCGACTGGTGTCAGGATCCTCCCGGCAGAAGCGTTCCTCGGCCGCCGCGCTGGAAAAGGTCTCCGAGCAGCTTTCCGGAAAGGCGGAACAGGCTCTCGAGGCTTACTCACGCAACGGTGATGACTGGGGTGCGGGCTGGATTCTGCAGATCATTCAGCGCCATCAGCCCGAGGCGCTGGAGGCCTTGCCCGGTGTTTCAGAGGGTTGGTTTCATGCACCGTCATCCTGTGACATCGATTACTCGGATCTGCAGCGAGCGCTGCTCAGGGAACACTTCGAGGAGGCAGATCGCCTGACCAGCTGCGCGTTGCGTCAACTGGCAGGAGAGCAGGCCGTTCAGCGGGGGTACGTCTATTTCAGTGAAGTCGCACCCATGCAGTCGCTGGATCTGACCAGCATCGACAGGCTCTGGGTCGCGTATTCCCAGGGCCGCTTCGGCTTCACGGTTCAGGCACGCATCCTCAATGCACTCGGCGGTCGCTACGAAAGGCTCTGGCCCAGGATCGGCTGGAAGAACGAAGGAGTCTGGACCCGTTACCCGGGCAGTTTCCAGTGGGCCATGGATGCACCTGAAGGTCATATGCCCCTGGTCAATCAGCTCAGAGGTGTGCGTCTGATGGATGCACTTCTGCAGCATCCCGGCCTCGCAATCAGATCCTGACGGTGTTTGATTTCCTCTGGCAGAACGTCAGCAGGCCGGTATGTTCGAAAAGGATGAAACGGTTCTGATGTTCAGCCGATTTCTGCCTTCATTCCGGTGGGCTGATTTCATCCTTCCGTCCACATTTCAGCTCAGTCCCCTGATGGAGCTGCTGCTTGAGCCTGTTGACTGCAGTGAGACCTCCTGCCGTCTGCAGCTTGGTCTGCAGGAGGCACTGGTGAATGCCGTGCGTCACGGCAATGCCGGAGATCCCAGAAAGTGCCTGCGGATCCGTCGCATTCTCACGCCGAACTGGCTGATCTGGCAGATCCAGGATGAGGGTGACGGACTCCCCAGTCATGCCCGGGAGGGCTGTCTGCCTGATCAGGTCGATGCCGATCAGGGGCGCGGTCTGTTCCTGATGCATCAGTGTTTCGACGACATCCGCTGGAGTCGTCGAGGTAACAGAGTTCAGCTCGCCTGCCGCCGTCCGGGAGTCAATCAGGGAGCAGTCAGTGGCGCGGGCACCCAGGGTCTTTCAGTTCACCCCTGATCCAGCCCAGAGCCTGCTGGGTCAAGGCTTCAACGTCATCATTGCGTCCGTTCTGGAGCAGCTGTGCCAGTGCGGCCGCCAACAGTTCGGCTCCACGTCGATCGGCGTCGGATTTAAGTCTGTGCCACTCACGATCACTGATGCTGAGGCTCTGATGCAGATCCAACGCCTGTTCAACCGCCTGTTCAGGCCATTTCTTTGCAGACACGTGGCGTTTGACCAACTCTGTTCTTCCTATCCTGGCCGGTGTGATTGCTGGTGGCAGTGAACAGGCGGTTACGACGACGAGGAGGCCTGCACGGGCTGCGCTCTCTTCTTCGTTATCAACCCAGAGCCTGGGAAGGCAAGGACCGTCGTTCAAGCCGTCGGATCCAGCAGCGTCGACTGCTGCGTGAGCTGATTGAGGCGGATCCTCAATCTCTGAACTGGCTGATCACGCCTGAAAGGGGGCTGCATTTCTGGAGAGCCCTGCGCTGGGGGGGGCCCGCTCTGTTGCTGGGGTGGTGGCTCACCCGCTGAGGTTCAGGCTGCGATGGCTGCGCTGTCCACCACGACCAGTGAATCCGGTGCCTCAGGGCGATCCACCTGGGCCTGTGCCGGCCCATTGTTCTGATAGGGGAGTGCCTGGCCTTTGATCCAGGCCTGATAGAGAGCCCGGCGGCGTCGATCTTCGGCAAGCACAAGTCGATCAGCAGCTGCGTTCGGGCTTTCCCCGGGATTCAGAGCTGTTCTCAGGCAGATCCCGAACCCGTGGGCTTCCACCTGCACCTTGCCTTCCATGAAAACGATCTGAAAGGTCCATCCCCGCAGCCAGCGGATCCGAAAGGGATTCGACATGGACGGAGAACCTGAATGTCTGCACCCTATGGGGTTCCCCTGTCCCTGCAAGCCTGTGTGTCAGGGAATCACGGCGCCGGCAGACTCAGGCCTTGGTGGCCGTCCATACCCTGGTCATGAAATGGGATTCGGCATGAACATCACTGAACCCTGCATCCTCAAGTCGCTGGTCGATGTCATCACTGATGAAATGCCTGTAGAAGGGCTCGTGGAACACACGCCTGAAATTGTCCATGGCCACATCAAACTGAGGTGAATCCTTCAACTGAACCGAGTCCGCCAGCACCAGGACTCCTCCTGGTTCCAGCAGTCGGTAGCAGTCCTGAAGAACCGCCTGACGGGCATCAGGTGGAAGTTCGTGAAACAGGAACACGCAGGTGACCGCCTGGAAGCCGGCGTCATCGAAGGGCATGCGTTCCGCGTTCCCCTGAACCAGCTGAACCAGCGGTTTGTTGGACTGGTTCAGCCATCGATTGGCCTGGCGCAGGTAGGCCTCGGAGAGATCGACACCAACCAGAGTGGCCTCAGGCAGAGCTGCCCGGATCTGATGGAGGGTTCGGCCGGTCCCGGTGGCGACATCGAGGATGCGCATGCTGCCCTGCGGGCGATCCGCGAAACGATTCAGTCCTGCACGCAGCGAAGGCAAGATCCGACGACGCATGGCATCGGCTGCACCGTTGAAGAGGATGTCGACCTGAAGGTCGTAGAGCTCGGCGGAGTGGTCGCTCAGGTAGCCATCGGTCTGATGGTGAAAGTTCTGGAGGTAATACTCCGGATAGAGGTCACGATTGCTCAGATCCGGGATGTCCTTCACATCTCTGGCGCGTCTCCTCGCCCAGTTGGAGGGCAGATCCAGCCAGACGCGTGGATAGCGACCAGCCCATTCCAGCCAGGGAATGTCGAACAACAGTGACTGGGGATAGATACCGGATTCCGAGTCCTTCCAGTCCTGTTCGTTCAGATCGTCAAGTGACTGACGCAGCGCGTCGATCATTTCGCCTGGAACAGGAAGGGTTTTCGGCACCACGTCAGGAGCGACCACTTCCATCACCTTGGTGCTCAACTCCTTGTGGACCAGACCGGCGAGGCTGCGCCCCTGCTGCATGGTCCGGTAAGCGATTTCAGTGAAGCTGGGCGCCATGAAATGGATCAGATCCGATGGGCATTCCAATCGATTGCGACTGCTGTTGTGGACCTTCAGGCATGCCTTCCTGAAAGTTCTGTGAAGCCGCTGTGAAAATGGTAGCCGTTGCTACAGAATTGTTCCAGAACAACCAGGAGTTCGTTATGGCAGTCGGGATCGAAGCCGCCGGAGTCATGACGTCGTATTCAGGCAATGTGCTGGAGAGACGGCAGCGGGCCGCCGCCGAATTTCTTGCCTGGGCTGACCGCCATGCCCACGACGTTCTCAGGCAGGAAGCCGTGCATGCTCAGGTTGAAGCCCATCCTGATCAACTCGATCAGCGCAGTGCCATGGCGCAGCAGCAGGTGTGTGCTCGCCGTCGTCTGCATGCGAGGCATCTGCATGACAGTGCCCTGGT
>CAYWOE010000090.1:0-5082 GCA_964459855.1 uncultured Synechococcus sp.
TGAAGACCTCCTTCCGCTTCTGATCCGAATGTCAGGCGATTGCAGACTGCATCGCGCTGCACCGCAGACACCTCGATCCAGTGTTCAGGCCTCCTTGCAAAGGAGGCTTTTTGATTGCTCAACCGAGTCATTCTTTGCCAGCGGGACACAACGACCTGTCCCTGCTGGATTCAGGAATGCAATCTGGTCATGGCTCCTGAACAGAGGAAATGCGATGAGCTGAGCAAGTCATCAATCCGCAACATTGTGTTTAACGAGGCGGTCATTTTTCCTTTGCTTTTCAGCATTGCAGAAAGGCCTGATCAGCAGATCAGAACATCAATCGGGGGTATGTGTGTCAACCCCTATCGACTCAGTGCCAGTGCAGCCAGGATTTCTACACTCCGTTGAGTGGTGAAAGGCCTGTCCGTTGCTGGAATTTGCCGTCAGTGCCCCCTTTGATCCTGCAGCGGATATCGCAGCAGGAATCATTCCAGCTCAGTTTCCATGGCTGAGTCTTTCCATCCTCTTCCCGATCGTTGGAGCGCTAATCGTCCCTTTTATTCCTGATCAGGGAGAGGGCCGTCAGGTGCGCTGGTTCGCGCTGGGAATCGCCCTGATCACCTTTCTGATCACCGTGGGCGCTTATCTGAGCGGATATGACCCGAGCTTCAGCGGCTTGCAGCTCTCAGAACGTGTCAGCTGGCTGCCGAATCTTGGACTCACATGGGCCCTTGGAGCCGATGGATTGTCCATGCCCCTCATCCTGCTCACAAGCTTCATCACAGCACTGGCCGTACTGGCCGCCTGGCCGGTGACCTTCAAGCCGAAGCTGTTCTTTTTTCTGATCCTGGCGATGGATGGTGGCCAGATCGCGGTGTTCGCCGTCCAGGACATGCTGCTGTTCTTCCTCGCCTGGGAGCTCGAACTGCTGCCTGTTTATCTGCTGCTGGCCATCTGGGGCGGTAAGAAGCGTCAGTACGCAGCCACGAAATTCATCCTCTACACGGCGGGCAGTTCCCTGTTCATCCTGCTTGCGGCTCTCGCCATGGGCTTCATGGGCGGCGGAACGCCCAACTTCGAATACAGCGTGCTGGCCCAGAAAGGATTCAGCACTGGGTTCCAGTTGCTCTGTTACGCCGGTCTGCTGATCGCTTTCGGCGTCAAACTGCCGATCGTGCCTCTGCACACCTGGCTCCCGGACGCTCACGGCGAAGCAACCGCGCCTGTGCACATGCTGCTGGCAGGCATTCTGCTGAAGATGGGCGGCTATGCCCTGATGCGCTTCAACGCCGAAATGCTGCCTGAAGCGCATGCTCAGTTCGCACCTCTGCTGGTGGTGCTGGGGGTGGTCAACATCATTTATGCAGCGCTGACCTCCTTCGCTCAACGGAATCTCAAACGCAAGATCGCCTACAGCTCCATCAGCCATATGGGCTTTGTGCTGATCGGCATCGGCAGTTTCAGCGCTCTGGGAACGAGCGGGGCGATGCTGCAGATGATCAGTCACGGCCTGATCGGCGCCAGCCTGTTTTTCCTGGTGGGTGCCACCTACGACCGCACCCACACTCTTCAGCTTGATGAGATGGGCGGAGTTGGCCAGAAGATGAGAGTCATGTTTGCTCTGTGGACCGTCTGTTCCCTGGCCTCCCTCGCCCTGCCTGGAATGAGTGGCTTTGTCAGCGAGTTGATGGTGTTCACAGGATTCGCCACTGACGAGGCTTACACACTGAGCTTCCGAATCGTGATAGACGGACTGGCCGCCATCGGGGTGATCCTCACACCGATCTATCTGCTCTCCATGCTGAGGGAGATTTTCTTCGGCAAGGAGAACGCCCAGCTCACCACGAACACCAACCTTGTGGATGCGGAGCCCCGGGAGATCTACATCATCGGCTGCCTGCTGGTTCCGATCATCGGCATCGGCCTCTACCCGCGTCTGATGACCGACAGCTACCGAACAGCAATCGAAGCCCTGGTGGATCGTGATGTCGCTGCAATGGAGGTGATCAGCCGTCCCACTGCACCATTGATTCGCAGTGGCAGCCTGGCGCCGGCGATGCTGCATGCACCCCGGTTGATATCCGGCAGCCCGGCCTGAATCCCAGCGGGGCAGGAGCATCAGCCGGTTGACCGGAGAGGGCTGGCCCGATCAAGCCATCACCGGTATTTTTCCTGAAGACGGCCACTGGCTGGAATGGATGCCGGGCTGAATCAGAGAGCTGATGCCGGAGCCAGGCTCGCCATCCGTCTGCTTCAGGATGCTGCACAACAAGGTGATCTCGATCCATGGGATGTGGATGTCATCGCGGTGGTCGATGGCTTCCTGGATCAGCTGAAGCAGCGCATCGAAGTTCCGCGCCGGGTCGAAGAAGCCGTGAAGAGACGTGGCGGCAGCTACGAGCGAGACCTCGCCGACAGCAGTGAGGCCTTCCTGGCGGCATCGGTGCTGGTGAGCCTCAAGGCGGAAGTCCTTGAAGCCAGCACCTTCCCTCCTCAGCCAGAAGTGGAGGAGATGTTTGAAGCGGATTTTGCTGATCAGGGCTGGCTCGATCCAAGCTTCAACATCCCGCGTCACCCCGAGAGGCATCTGCAACGCCGACCGGTGGCACCCCCACCGCTGCGACGACCGGTCACGCTCGGGGAACTGATCGAACAACTGGAATCGATCGCCGAGCAGCTGGAGTCAGATGAACTGGACATGCGCCGACGACAGCGTCAGAAGCGTTTTTCAAACAAGGAAGCGATCGCCCAGGTGGCAGCCCTCGCCCATCGAGAAAAACTGCCGGAAACCACTGCGGCCATGGGGGTGTTCCTGAACGGCTGGGAAGCAGCCCTGCAATGGGTCAATTTTGAAAATCTGGTGACCCAGTGGAGTGAGGTCGCCGCCGAGGACCTCGACAAGGACCGCGTCGGCGTGTTCTGGGCCCTCCTCTTTCTGTCCTCACAGGGCCAGGTGGAACTTGAACAGCAGGGATCCCTGCATGGCCCCATCAGGCTCAAACGCCTCCTCGCCCCCGGAACGATGGCCCAGATGCCACTGACCAGTCTCGACGTGCCAGCTGTCGTGCCGGCTGCGGCCGCCGTGGCCGCTTAATCACACCCTTATGTTGGCTTATCCGTTGTAAGCCTGTAACGCCGATGAAGGCGATGATCCTGGCCGCGGGCAAGGGAACAAGGGTTCAGCCGATCACCCACGTGATCCCTAAACCAATGATTCCGATCCTGCAGAAGCCGGTGATGGAATTTCTGCTGGAACTGCTCAGAGAGCATGGTTTTGCCGAGGTGATGGTCAATGTCTCCCACCTGGCGGAAGAGATCGAGAACTACTTCCGGGACGGCCAGCGCTTCGGTGTGGAAATCGCCTACAGCTTTGAGGGACGCATTGAAGATGGCGAACTGATCGGTGACGCTCTGGGGTCCGCCGGCGGGCTCAAGAAAATCCAGGATTTCCAGACGTTCTTCGACGACACATTCGTGGTGTTGTGCGGGGATGCACTGATCGACCTCGATCTCACCGAAGCGGTGAGACGCCACAGAGAGAAAGGTGCTCTCGCCAGCCTGATCACCAAGCGCGTGCCGAAGGATCAGGTGAGCAGCTACGGAGTTGTCGTCAGCGATGACGAAGGCCGAATCCAGGCCTTCCAGGAAAAGCCGAAGGTGGATGAAGCCCTGAGCGACACCATCAACACGGGCATCTACCTGTTCGAACCGGAGATCTTCGAGCACATTCCCTCAGGAGAGTCCTTCGACATCGGATCGGATCTGTTCCCCAAACTCGTTGAGGTCGGCGCACCCTTCTTCGCCCTTCCCATGGAGTTCGAATGGGTCGACATCGGTAAGGTGCCTGACTACTGGCGTGCGATCCGAAGCGTGCTTCAGGGCGATGTCCGCCAGGTCGGCATCCCTGGCAAGGAGGTTCGACCAGGGGTCTACACCGGTCTCAATGTGGCGGCCAACTGGGACCGCATCGAGGTTCAGGGGCCTGTCTACGTCGGCGGCATGACCAAGATCGAAGATGGAGCAACGCTGATTGGACCCACGATGATCGGGCCCAGCTGCCACATCTGCGAGGGCGCCACCATCGACAATTCGATCATCTTCGATTACTCCCGCATCGGAGCAGGCGTTCAGCTCGTTGAAAAGCTGGTGTTCGGTCGCTACTGCGTGGGCAGGAACGGCGACCACTTCGATCTGCAGGAAGCCGCACTCGACTGGTTGATCACCGACGCCAGGCGTCAGGACCTGGTCGAGCCCTCCCCTCAGCAGAAAGCGATGGCCGAACTGCTTGGCACTGACCTCACGACGGCTGCGAGCTGAGGCCGGCTCGCTCCAGCACTTCAGGAATCCGCTCTTCCGCGCGCACGGCCATCACATGAACACCCTGGGCAATTCCTGCGAACTGCCGGACCTGCTCAGCCGCGATGGCGATGCCTTCGGCTGCAGGATCAGCGGCCGCATCAAGCCGCGCGATCAGGGCATCCGGAATGTTGGCTCCTGGAACTTTCTGATTGATGAAGCTGGCATTCCTGGCCGACTTGAGCAGGAACACTCCGGCCAGCACAGGAAGCTCCATCGGGGCCGCCATGTCACGGCAGAACCGATCCAGAACATGGGGATCCATCACCATCTGCGTCTGAACGAAACGAGCACCCGCTTCGCGTTTGCGCTCCAGCCTGCGCTTCAGGCCTGACCAGCTGGCGCAGTGCGGATCAGCGGCGGCTCCTGCGAACAGAGCAGTGGGGCCATCGGGGAGGCTTTCCTTGACAGGGTCCTCTCCGCGGTTGAAGGCGCTCACCTGCTGCAGCAGCCTGACCGATTCCAACTCATGCACAGGGCGCGCTGTCGGTTGATCACCCGCCTTCACGGAATCGCCGGTGAGGCAAAGCAGATTACGGATCCCCAGAGCATGGGCACCAAGCAGATCAGCCTGCATGCCGATGCGGTTGCGGTCACGCCCAGCCATCTGCAGCACAGGCTCCAGGCCGGCATCAAGGAGCAAACGGCAAACCGCCAGGCTGCTCATGCGCATCACCGCACGGCTGCCGTCAGTGACATTGATGGCGTGGACCCAGTTCCGCAGGAGTTCCGCCATGGCCAGGG
>CAYWOE010000091.1:0-5053 GCA_964459855.1 uncultured Synechococcus sp.
CCACCACCAGGGCGGTCTCCGCGGGATCGAGATCCGAGGCGATCGAGTTCCAGCTGTCGACGGAGCGTGTCCAGACGTCCTGGATGGTTTCCCCCTCAGGCATCTGCACCGTTTCAGGTGTGCGTTTCCACTCTTCCAGGAGATCGCCCCAGTCCGCCTGGATTTCCGATTCGAGCTTGCCCTCCCAGAGGCCATGGCCGATTTCCATCAGTCCGTCGGTCAGGGCGATGCGGATACCGGGATGCGATTTCAGAATCCCTTCAGCCGTCTCCCTGGGGCGAGACATCGAGCTGCTGTAGGCCTTCTGCAGCGACACGTTCTGGAGAAATCCCCGCGCCGCCTCCGCCTGAGCCTGCCCATTGCTGTTGAGGGGAATGTCGATCTGACCCTGGAAGCGACCTTCCCTGTTCCAGTCGGTTTCACCGTGCCGAACCAGGATGAGGCGTGATCCGCTGCCTTTGCCGGGTAGAGGCGGCTCCAGATGCGTGGTGCTGTTCAGGCATTCGATCTGCACCTGATGGCCACTGTCCCGTGCGCTCAGATTGAAGACCGACAGTGATGCATTGTCGAGGCGCAGTCGGCGGAAGCCCCGTTCCGGATTCCCCAGCAGGGTCACGATCAGACAGCGCAGGATGGCGTTGTGCCCCACCAGCAGAACAGTCTCATCGCTGTTGACGGGGTGGCGTCTGACCAGCTCATCCAGGAAGCTGCGCGCCTGCTGCATGAGTTCCTCGTACGGCCGGTAGGAGCAGCCGTCCTTTCTGATCAGTTCCAGAGCCTCCGGATTCTGTTTCCAGGTGGCGAACTGCTCGGGGAAACGCGCGGAACGTTCATCAGCCGTCAGCCCGCTCCAAGGCTCAAGGTCAATCTCCAGAAGGCCTTCATCCAGGCTGGGACGGAGACCGTCGTTCCGTGCCTCCAGGATGCCTGCCGCGGTGGATGCAGCCCTCTTCAGCGGCGAACTGTAAACCGCGCTGATGGGAATGTCCGAGAGTGCCTGCCCAAGCCGGCGGGCCTGCTCCTGGCCTGTAGCGGTGAGTGTGGAGAGATCATCCCTCCCCTGAATCCTCCGCTCCACATTGAAGCTGCTGAGACCGTGGCGAACGAGAAGGAGACGCAGGGGCACCGCTACATGCTGAGAGAGCGCCGCCATCGTATGAGCGTGGCCCGGGTGCAGTCTTCACAGGTTGCAGCACGCGCCACCGACGAGAATTCGATGCAGTTGCCCGCTCTGCGTGACCAGCCCACCCTCCGGACGTTCAACGGCAGCTCCGTTCTGGAAGGTGAGTCTTGCCCTTCTCTCGCTGCTGCTGGCGACGTTCTTCTGGGTCGTGGGGCTGGTGGACAGTTTCGCCAAACCCTCCGTCGCACCTGCACTGTCACTTGAGCAGCAGGAGCTGACCCTGCTGGCGGAGCCTCAGGTCCCGGCTCCGCTGCGCCCGCTTCTGCTGGGAGTCGATGCCTCCGAAGCCCTGCTGAACAGCCTGCGCCAAAGCCCGCTTGAACGTCTGGATGACAGGCAGAAGTTGTTGTTCACAGCTCTGGAGACTGAGCCGGATCATCGGACCAGTCTCCAGCAGCTTGATCTCGAGTCCGTTGATCTTCTTCCGCTGCAGAGGGCTCTGGCCAAGGGCGGAGACCGCCGCATCTCAGCGGATGAGCGCTCCAGGCTGCTGAGCCTGTCCCCAGATCCATTGATCCGTCGACTGGCCTGTCAGGCGCTGGGGGGAGATCCGGAGAAATGTCTTGATCGGGCCTCCGCCACCAGGGCCGCACGCCGTCTTGTCGTCAGTGAGGTTCTGCCGCTTCTGGCTCTGTTGCTCGGGGGGCTGCTGCTGCTGCGTCATCTGTGGCTTCTGCTGCGACGCCGACTGCCTCCCTGGCCTGCTCTTCTGGCCCCTCCGCTCGGGGTGCTGGACATGGTGCTCCTGGTTGCGGGCGGTTTCGTGGTCCTTGGCGAGGTGCTTCTGCCGCTCCTGGTGATTCCGCTGTCCTCCGCGCTCACCCGAGGTTTCTCCGCGCCTCTGACGCAGGGCGTCAACGTGTTTTTCGGTTACCTCGCCCTGGCGTTGCCGCCACTTCTGATCCTGCGCCAGCAGCTGGGGGAGCTGGACCGCGCGCAGCGGCCTCAGGATGGATGGCTGCAGTGGCGGCTGCAGCCTCCGGGCAGTGCACTGCTGCAGGGGGCCAGGGCCTGGCTGATGGTTCTGCCTCCCGTTGTGCTGACCGGTTGGTTGATCACGCGTCTGATCGGTGATCAGGGAGGCAGCAATCCTCTGCTCGAGATCGTTCTCAACAGTCAGGACCCGTTGGCGCTCCTGCTGCTCTCCCTCACGGCTGTGGTTCTGGCGCCTCTGTTTGAGGAAACGATCTTCCGGGGGGTGCTGCTGCCGGTCCTCGGCCGTTATCTGGGCAGGTCCGGAGCCGTTCTTGTCAGTGCTCTGGTGTTCGCCGTCGCGCACCTCAGCATCGGTGAACTGGCTCCGCTGCTGGTGCTCGGGCTGGGTCTGGGCCTTCTGCGTCTCAGCACCGGTCGTCTGCTGCCCTGCGTCGTGATGCATGCGCTCTGGAACGGTGTGACCTTCCTGAACCTTGTCCTGCTGGGAGGCTGATCCAATCTTCAGTCCTGGTCAAGGTTTCAGGCTTGCAGTGTCCTCCTGCAGGTGGTTCACTGGCGCATTGATGTGCCCTGTCCGTGGTCGCGGTTCCGCAGTCACAACCGTCTTCCACGCAACGACCGGCATCAACCGGTCCGTTCGAGGTCATTCAGGGATCTCTCTCCGCCCGGCGCGTTGCGCGAAAATCCCCTCTGCTGGCCGGGCTTCATCGAACAGCGGATGGCAGTCTGATCGGGGTGTTCGCTGCAGTGCTGGTGCTCAGCGGTCTGACGCTGCACTGGCAGCACCGCTGGACCCTGGCGTTCCGTCAGCTTGAAATGACCAGAGAACTGGCCCATCGCCTGACGGAATCCACGGCGATGCTCGAACGTCATCTGCTGGAACGGTCCCAGACTCCCAAGCAGATGGTTCCCACCACGGTGGCCAATCTTGTGTATCTCGATCGCCCCTCCTCGGCGCCGAAAACTGCGGCGGCCAATCACCTGGCCTTGCTCGGTTCGCTGATGGAGCGGACCATTCAGCACGGCTACTGATCCATGGGCCGTCATGCCAAGCCCCCTCGGTCCGGAACCAGCCGTCAGCGCAGACGGGTCGTTCCTCTGGAGCCTGTTCCGGCAGGGCGCATGCGCGCGGTCTTCACGATTCTCTGCCTCGGTCTGGTCGGCCTCATGGGACGGATGGCCTGGCTGCAGGTGTTTCAGGCCACCGAACTGGAAGCTCGCGCCCGTTCGGTTCAGACCCAGCGCACCAAGCCGCTCGGGACCCGCAGACCGATTGTCGACCGCACGGGACGTCTCATCGCCCTGGATGAGGAGAGGTATCGCCTGTGGCTGCATCCGCGCTACTTCAATCTTCCCGGCGATGCTCCGACGCTGATCAGGCCCCCTGCCGATGTTGCCTCTCGGCTGTCACCGCTGCTGGCACTCAGCGAGCAGGAGATTCTCAAGCGCATCGGTGATCGCCCCTCCGGCATCAAGCTGATCGAGGGGCTGGATCCCGAGACTGCATCCACGATCCGATCAGCAGGCATCTCCGGTGTTGATCTCGAGTCCTACCCCCACCGCGTGTACCCACAGGGAGACCTGTTCGCCAATGTGGTGGGTTTCCTCAATCAGGATCGGCAACCTCAGGCAGGGCTTGAGCAAAGTCGACACGACGAGCTGCAGCGCCATGAACAGGCCCGAAGTCTGCGCCGAGGAGCTGACGGCACACCATTGCCTGACAATCTCGACGCCGGTGTGTTCTTCGGAGATGATCTGCGGCTTCAGCTCACACTCGATGCGCGCCTCCAGGCCCTGGCCGCGAAGGCTCTCGCCGCTCAGATCAAAACCTGGAAAGCCGAGAAAGGAGTCGCCATCGTCATGGACGTCACCAACGGTGAGTTGCTGGCGCTGGCCTCAGTTCCCACGTATGACCCGAACAGCTACTGGAGCTTCCCGGCTGGTCGTTTCAGGGAATGGTCCGTGCAGGATCTTTATGAACCTGGATCCACGTTCAAACCCATCAATCTCGCGCTCGCTCTTCAGGAGGATGCGATCCAGACAACAGGTCGTGTCCAGGACAGCGGTTCCGTCACGATCGGTGGATGGCCGATCAACAATCACGACCGGCGGGCGAACGGTCTGATCGACTACGCCACCGTGCTGCAGGTGTCCAGCAACGTGGGCATGGTTCAGGCCATGCGCAATCTGCCCCCGTCCATCTACTGGGACTGGCTGAGTCGCCTCGGACTTGATGCTCGCCCCGACACCGATCTGCCGGGAGCCGTCGCCGGCCAGCTCAAGACGAAAGAGCAGTTCACCACCCAACCGATCGAACCCGCCACGGCCTCCTTCGGCCAGGGATTTTCCCTGACCCCTCTGAAGCTGGTGCAGCTGCATGCCTTGCTGGCCAATGGAGGCCGTCTGGTCAGCCCCCACATCACCCGGGGACTCAGAGCCGGCGATGCACTGGCTCCACCGGGATCACGTCAGGGCAAGCCGCTGCTGAAGCCTGAAGTCACACGCACCGTGATGGCCTGGATGGAATCGGTGGTTGAGAAGGGGAGCGGCAAGGGCGTCAGAACGCCTGGCTACCGCATCGGCGGCAAGACGGGAACCGCTCAGAAAGCACTCAATGGTGTGTATGTTCCCGGCGCTCTGATCTGCAGCTTTGTGGCCACTCTTCCCGTCGATGATCCGCGATACGTCGTGCTGGTGGTTGTGGATGAGCCTCAGGGAGACAATGCCTACGGCTCCACCGTGGCTCTGCCGGTTGCCAAATCAATCATCGACGGTCTGCTGGTGATTGAGAAAATTCCTCCCAGCAAGGCTCTCGCGCCAGCCTCGGCCCAGCCGGGCTGAATCCTGAAACGGCCTCGGTTCCGCTGACGTTTCAGGCGGGATGCCAGGTCTGAAAACGCGGCTACGTTACAGGCAACAAGCCTTTAGAGACAT
>CAYWOE010000092.1:0-5030 GCA_964459855.1 uncultured Synechococcus sp.
GCGATCCCCAGACCCGCGGTCGCTACGACCAGTTCGGTGAGGCCGGTCTCGGTGGTGCCGCCGGCATGCCCGACATGGGCGATATGGGTGGTTTCGCCGATCTGTTCGAGACCTTCTTCAGTGGCTTCGGTGGTGCGGCCGGTGGGGGTGGTCGTCAGCAACGTCGCCGCGGTCCTCAGCAGGGTGATGACCTGCGTTACGACCTCACCATCGATTTCGAGCAGGGTGTGTTCGGCCAGGAGCGGGAGATCCGTGTGCCCCATCTGGAGACCTGCACCACCTGTACCGGCAGCGGTGCCAAGAGCGGCAGTGGTCCCACCACCTGTTCCACCTGTGGTGGCGTCGGTCAGGTGCGTCGAGCAACCCGCACCCCTTTCGGCAGCTTCACGCAGGTTGCGGAATGTCCCTCCTGCACAGGAAGCGGCCAGGTGATTGCTGATCCCTGCAATGCATGCGGCGGCCAGGGTGTGACTCAGGTGCGCAAGAAGCTCCGCATCAACATTCCTGCCGGTGTCGACTCAGGCACCCGTTTGCGCGTGGCCGGGGAGGGCAATGCCGGCCTGCGCGGTGGTCCCTCTGGCGATCTCTACGTCTTCCTCACGGTGAAATCCCACCCCTCACTGCAGAGGGATGGTCTGACCGTGCATTCGGAGGTGAAGGTCAGCTATCTCCAGGCGATTCTTGGCGACACGATCGAGGTGGACACCGTGGATGGGCCGACCAATCTCGAGATCCCAGCAGGTACTCAGCCCAATGCTGTTCTCACCCTGGAGAACAAGGGCATTCCCAAGCTGGGAAATCCCGTGGCCCGCGGTAATCAGCGCATCACCGTCAATGTGAAGCTGCCCACCCGTCTCAACGAGGAGGAGAGAGGGCTGCTCGAAGAGCTGGCGGGTCATCACTCCGCCAGGGGAGAGCAGCACCATCACCACAAGAGCGGTCTGTTCGCTCGTCTGTTCGGTCAGAGGTGACGATGACCGAACGTCCCTCTGATCGTCAGCTCGATCTCTGTGGGACGCCCTGTCCGCTCAATTTCATTCGCTGTCGCCTCACCCTGGAGACCATGAACGCCGGCGAGCGCCTTCAGGTGGATCTCGACCCTGGTGAACCTGAGGAGATGGTCGTACCCGGTCTGCGTCGAGATGGTCATCAGGTGCAGGTGGAGCAGCGTTCCGATGTTCAGGTGCGTCTGATGGTGATCTGTGCCGGTGGTTAGGCATCAGCTGTATCCAGGCATGGTGGTTGCTCTCCAGGCCAATTACCTGGAGGTGGAGCTTGAAGCTCCACCGGCCGATGTTCCTTCCCGTCTGCTCTGCACGCGTCGCACACGGCTGAACCACCGCGGTGCTGCAGTCCACGTGGGCGATCGTGTGCAGGTGGAGGCCATCGACCGAGATCACGCCAGAGCCGTCGTCGCTGACGTGGAACCCCGCAGCAGCTTTCTGGCTCGTCCACCCGTTGCCAACGCTTCCTGCATTCTGGTGGCCGTCGCGGTTGATCAACCCGCTTTTGATGCTGATCAGGTCAGCAGGTTCCTGCTCACTGCTGAGAAGACCGGATTGAGGGTTCTGCTTGTGCTGACCAAATGTGATCTGCTCAATGACGATGCGCTGTCACAACTGCGGCGGCGTGTGCAGGGGTGGGGCTACGCGCCGATTCTTGTCTCCACGCACTCGGGACGTGGTCTTGAGGAATTGCGAGAACAACTGGCGACTGTCCCGATTTCGGTGCTTTGCGGTCCATCGGGGGTGGGCAAGAGTTCGCTTCTGAACGGACTTCTGCCTGGGCTGGCGTTGCGGGTGGGAGCGTTGTCAGGTCGACTCCAGCGTGGACGCCACACCACACGCCATGTGGAACTGCATGCCTTCGCTCCCGGTTCCAGGGTTGCGGACACGCCGGGATTCAACAGACCGGAATTACCGGATGACGTTTCGAATCTGGAGGTGCTGTTCCCCGAGCTGCGCGATCAGCTCGCCAAGCATCCATGCCGATTTCGTGATTGTCTGCACAGGGACGAACCGGGTTGCGGAGTGACGCGGGACTGGGAGCGTTACCCCATGTACCGCCGGGCTGTGGAGGAGCTTCTGGATGTCAGCCGCCCATTCCGGGCAGGTTGAGATCGAGACCGCCTGTGAGTTCCTGCATCCGCTCCTTCATGGTGCCTGTGGAACGTTCGTAGGCGGACTGCAGTGCAGCGAGCGTCGCAGCTTCCGCGGCGTCCTGCCCTTCACTCAGCAGGGTGGGATCGAGCTTCACACGCAGGGGCTGCTGATTTCCTGAGAGCCAGATGCTTGCCCGGCCGTCCTCACTGCTGCCTTCGATCTCCATGGCATCGAGTTCCTCCTGCAGTTTCTGTGCGTCCTGCTGGATCTGCTGTGCCTTGCGGAAGGCTTCGGTGAGCTGTCCGAAATTGGGAAGTCCGAAACCGGCCATGGAATCGCTGAAGGGACAGCAAGATTAGGCCGCCATTTCGAATCCCAGCCGTTTCACCTCAGGCTGAAGCTTGATGCCATGGGCATCGGCGACCTCCTGTTGCACCATGCCGATCAGGTTGCGGATGTCCGCGGCGCGTGCTTTTCCAGTGTTGACAATGAAATTGGCGTGCATCTCAGAGACCTGCGCGCCACCGATACGACGGCCTTTCAGCCCCAGGCCTTCGATCAGACGACCTGCCTTGGCAGGCTCAGGATTGCGGAAAACGCTGCCGCAGCTCGGTTGTTTGTAAGGCTGAGTGCTGGTTCGATGGTTGAGGTTTCCGCTGGTGCGTTGTTGCAGCTCGGCGGGATCATGTCCCGGTTCAAGCTGAAATTCGGCGGCCAGCACCAGCAATCGCCGGGTTTGCAGGGCACTGTGGCGGTAAGCGAAATCGAGCGCGTCGCGTTCCAGTCGCTGGATGCTGAAGTTTTCCCCTTCGAGGGCGACCACGTCCACGCTGAGAAGACGCTCGGCCGTGCATCCACCCTGTGCTCCGGCATTCATCACAGCGGCTCCTCCCACCGTGCCAGGGATGCCCACGGCCCACTCCAGCCCCTGTAATCCCTGCCGTGCTGCACGTCTTGCCAGGGTGGGGATCGGTTCACCGGCACTGGCTTTCAGGCGGCCTGTCTGGGCATTGAGATCAATCCCCTGCAGTCGTCGCAGGCAGAGGGTGAGTCCCGGGAGACCTTCATCAGCAATCAGCAGATTGGAGCCTGCTCCGATCACGCGAACGGGCATCTCCTCGTTCCCTGCCCAGCGGAGCAGGTTGGGAATCTGCTCTGGATCGCTGGGTTCGGCCAGCCACTGGGCAGGACCACCAACGCGCCAGGTGGTGTAGTTGGCAAGGGAAACCTGTTCCTGCAGGATCCCTTGCTTCTGCAGTGCTCTCAGGTTGTCAGTGTCGATCGACATGTTGTCGGCTCCTGCAGCGAGTTTGGTGACAGTCGTGCCCAGAGACTGTTCACATCTCCGGCGCCCATCGCCAGCACCAGGTCATCGGCACGGCTGTGTTGCTTCACCAGATCAGCCAGTTCATCCATGCTGGATGCCACCAGCACCGTCTGATCGAGATTGTGTTCCTGGATGCAGCTCGCCAGTGCCTCACTGTTGACTCCGGAGATGGGAGCCTCTCCGGCTGAATACACCGGAGCTAATACAACGATGTCGACGTTGGAGAGCGCCAGGGCGAACTCGTTCTGAAATTCCTGAGTGCGGCTGAAGCGATGAGGCTGAAACACCGCCATCAGTCGCTTTGGATTCCGCGGCAGTGGACTTCGACCACTGGACACCATCAGAGCGGCCATCGACAGGGTCGCTGCAACTTCACTGGGGTGGTGTGCGTAGTCATCCACCACGAGACGACCTTCCCACTCGCCGCGGAAATCAAAGCGGCGGCCCGGTGTCCTCAGTTCGCTGAGGTGCGTGATCAGGCGGGATAGGGGAACTCCCTCCATTCGGCATGCGGCCAGCGCTCCCAGGGCATTGCTCAGGTTGTGAAGCCCTGGCAGCGGCAATGTGATCCTGCCGACGTGCTCGCCTTGTTCGTAGAGATCGGCAATGGTGTGATCCCCTTCGAGGGCCACCGGCAGAGCGGCGTAGTCAACATTGTCGCTGCGTTGCACCGACCACCAGGCGTCGGCCTGGAAGTGTTCACTCAGAATCGGGTCGTCCTGGTTGGCGAGCAGACGACCGCAACCGGCTGCGAACCTCCGCATGGTGGTGATCAGATCATCCAGATCCCTGTAGTGATCGGTGTGATCCAGTTCCAGATTGGTGATCACGCCCAGGGTGGCGTTGAATTTCACCAGTGATCCATCGGATTCATCGGCTTCTGCCACCAGCAGACGGCCCTTGCCTGCATGCCCGTTGCTGTCGTAGCAGGGAACGACTCCACCGATCACGGCGGTGGGATCTTCTCCGGCTCCGTTCAGAAGCGTTGTGACAACCGTGCTTGTGGTGGTTTTGCCGTGACTGCCAGCCACGGCGATGGAGGGTTGTTGATCAATCAGGGCAGCCAGCAGATCGGAGCGATGCCAGACAGTCAGCTGCAGTTGCCGTGCTGCCATCAGTTCCGGGTTGCTGTCCGGGATGGCGCTGCTGATCACAACCAGTGGTGTCGCCAGGTTCTGAGTTTTCAGCTCATCAAAGTTTGATGCGGTCTGGGAGGCGAAAGCCACCATCCCCAGAGACTGCAGGGCTTCCATCGCGGGGGTCATGCGTCGATCAGAGCCACTGACCCTGTGACCGCGGCTGATCAGAATTTTCGCCAGAGCGGACATGCCGATTCCGCCTGCACCGATGAAATGCACGGAAGACGGGCTGTCAAGCGGTCTGATCAAGGACGAAAGCCGTGGGTTCGCACCTTAAATCAGCTATTCCTTCTGACCACTAATTGGCGCAGACTGTCGCGCGATCGAGGCTCGGACAGTTCGAATGCAGACCTTATTCAGTTGAAATTAGTGATTTCTGTATGATCGGCGGCCACTCTCCGCGGACTGTCCGCTTCTGTTATGACCCTGCGCGTTGCGATCAATGGATTCGGCCGAATCGGT
>CAYWOE010000093.1:0-5018 GCA_964459855.1 uncultured Synechococcus sp.
AGCCATCGATCGAGACACCAGCGCAAGCTGTTGGTGTCGTCTCCATTGCGTTCCGCTGCATTGAGACCCCATCGGAAGCCGCTGCGCTGCAGTGCTTCTGTGATCGCCACCGCATCCTGTGGGGTCAGTTGTTGCAGGCTCTGCAGTGCCGGGTTGCCGAGCAGTGCCTCCAGGCCACTGGCGGTGAGCCGATCAGCGCTCAGTCGCAACAGGCTGATGAAAGCCTGCTGCAGGCCAGGACAGTTTTGCTGACTGCGATCGGTCAGTCGCCAGGGCAGGTCAACACCCGTGGCGTCACTGTCTGAGAACACAGAGGCCAGCAGCGGTGCATAGCGCTCCACATCAGGCGTCATCACCAGGACGTCTCTCGGCTGCAGTGACGGATCGTCGGCCATCCAGCCAAGAATCCGATCGCGCACGAGCTGCACCTCCCTCCAGGGACCTGCGCAACCCATGAACAACAGTGAATGATCCTCCGGGCTCAGTGAGAATCCATCCTGATCCGATTCGCAGTTGGCGAGCTGCCGCTGCATCTGCTCCAGCAGAGATGCCTGCGAAGACTCCTGATGACCCATGCGGGTCGGATCAGCAAACAGGTCGCCCTGCTCCCAGTGACCGAGGAGACATTCGCCGCTTCCCTCCAGCAGCAACTGAAATTCCGCTCCCATCCGGCCGAGAATCCCCTCCAGTCGCGGAGCCTCGATCAACCATGATCCATCGGGTGAGTTGGTCCAGTCGTCGCCAAGTTGCTTGCGGCGTCGCTGAGAGCGCTGCCAGAGGTCCGGGCAGGGGGTGAGCAGAAACAGATCCACACTGATGCGCCCGGCGAGGGCCTGCAACAGATTGATCTGCACCGGGGCCAGATTGCTGATGCCGAACAGGCGCAGTCGTTCGGGCAGGGGCATTGCGGAGTCTTCGCCGTTGCGGAGCCGTTCCACCACCTGTTGCACCTGCAAGCCGAAGGGACTGCAGGGCAGGCGCTTCGCCAGTGCACGCGCAAGCACTGGTTGCCATCGTTGTCCTTCAGGCAGGAAATCACTCACGTCCCCCGCCAGCCAGGAGGCCAGTTCCTCCGGCCTGTAGAGCGCATAATCGTCGATCGCATCGGCCAGGCTGCGGGCCAGCTGCCACTGATCACGAGTCAGCTGCATTTTCTGCCCGCCATTGCGTTCCCACCACTCCCTGAGGCTTGCAGCGCAATCCTGCTGAAGCAGATCCGGCAGAACGTCCAGAACAGTCCACACCAGCCGCTCCGCTCTCCAGGGGTCTTCGATGGCAGGTGAATCGCTGAGCACGCCCTGCACCAGCTGCCTCAGTCGACTGCCGGGAAATGGAAAGCGCACCAGTGCACTGATGCCGTTGACCCTGGCCAGCTGTTCACCAAGCCAACGGCTGGTGGGCCAGGTGTTCACGACCACCTCAACCTGTTCAAATGGTCCAGGTGGGTCGAGTCTGAGTTCCTGGGCCAGAAGCTCAGCGAGCAGTTCAGCCCGATTGCTGCGGTAGATCCTCAGCAAGGCACTGCTGCGCTGAGCTCATCGCTGTACCGGCTCATGGTGCTGTCACCTTTCTGCCCGATCACCTGCACGACAGCATCGGTTTCGGGGCAGAACGCTGTCAGCAGACCTCCGTAGACAGCCCCGGTGTCGATCATCATGATCTTGCCGCGCTGTTCAACGGCTGGCCGGGGCGTATGGCCCACGACCACCGTTCCATAGCGACCGTCGTAGTTGTTCCAGAAGGGTTCACGCACCTGCAGATCAGGCCGTCCATGCTCATCAAAGCCGGCATGGGTGGCCACCCAGCCATCACCTGCATAGACGAAGGGAAGTTTGCTCAGGCGATGCAACCATTTCCTTGTGAGTGTGTCGCCCAGTTGTCTGTAGGTCTCGATGGCGAGCAGATCCTGCTGGTCCGCAGCGGAACCCTTCTGGAGGCTTTCCACCAATCTCTGTTCGTGGTTTCCCCGTAGCCACGTCGCCCTGCCGCTGTCCACCAGTCCCCAGACCAGGTTGATGCACGCGGAGATGTCGGGTCCGCGATTGATCACATCTCCGCAGAACACCAGATGATCTCCCGACGGCAGCACGGAAATCAGGCGAAACAGAGCTTCGTGACATCCATGCACGTCACCGATGACCCAGTGATGGCCCCGTGGGGACGCCATTTCCAGCCTTTCAATCACTCGATTCTGGCTGTCTCAACCAGAGCTGTCAGCGGGTTTGATTACCGTGAGTCGTCGCAAAGCTCCAGATATGGATCCGCGTTCTCTGTCTCCGTTTCGCCGGGTGGCGTTGCTGGTGAGGGCACTCGACGGTGCCAAGAAAACGAATCAAGCGCTGGCACGCTGCAGCGATGGAGAGGAGATGCTGGATGTGCTGCTCGGTGCTTCACAGAAGCTCAAGCTTGGTCTGACGCGGGAAGAGCTGCGCAACACGCCACCAATTCGCGACTGGGTGTGGTGGAAGAACAAGGAGGCGCTGGTCACGATCGGAAAGTGATCAGCGCCTGCCATCGCGTTTGAAAAGAAGACCCATCACAGAGTGTTGTCAAAGATGGCTCATCTCTGACCGATAAAGTCCGCAATAATTCATACCTTGGTGATGTTGTTGATCTCACCAATAACAATCTATTAATCTCTGCAAAAGAATTTTTAGTAGGACAGAGATCGTTATTCTAGTCAATTCTGATATTGCCGTACACGGTAATAGAGTTGGCGGTAATTCTGTTAATTACACTTTTTCGGAGAAGGTAGGACCTGCCATAGGAGATTTTGTCCTTGGTGAGCGTGAAAATGACATTATTAACTTCGCAGTTACAATAAGTGGTGGAAACTGGCAATATGGAAATCAGTCCGATGATGACCTCGTTGATGCCAAGAACACTGTTGTGCGGAGCATTTTGCGCGGTGGCAGCGGTAATGATCCAATCACCTTCGGAATGAGAAGTAATCATGTTGCAATCGGCAAAAGTGGTAAGTACTCCATCACTGTTCAAGTCACCGCCAATGGCAGAATAGGCTTCCGTACTGACGGTGATGACGCAGTACAAAAAGCTTTTATACTGATGAGATCTATGGCTTGTCTTGTTTAGAGATGCGATTTACATTTCTGGAATTCATTGAATTATTGATCTGAAAGGAGAGTCCCTGAAGTTGACACTTGCAAAAAACAAGCACTTATATAAATGGAACAGCTGTTAAAAGGTATATCGTAAAGTTTATTGGTATTAGTGATGCGTTCGGTGAGAAAGCAATCGACATGGTTAGATTCGTGATTGGCGCAGATGTTGAAAGTACTCTTGTGGCTTTGAATCCAACGTCTTTCTGAATTATTTAAACTTCGGTGGATTATTTGCTTGATAATTTATTGACCTCGAGATATAGAAAGATTCGGATCGTCCGTACTTTTCTCTGTACAATTGTTGCCGCCTGATCTATTTGATCATTGCTGATGCTTTATGTTGTTATTAAGCTTTGTCTGATTTAGGTGCTAATTAATACCTAATCGAGCGTGCGCTCTGCCTTCTCAGGGTGGGTTAACCCTACCCCCTGTGATTTCGCGCTACCAGCTTCGCGATCCTTACCATTTGCAGGTCACCTCAAAAAGAGGTGATGACGGACCGAGGGAGTGGCTGGTAACCGCTCCCCCTTTTTTGATCCCCCCCCCCAACATTAAGACCACTATTCGTGAAGTTCTGGTCGAGTATGTATTGGAATTAAGAATTTGTGAACCATTTTTTGCTGACGTTAATCAATCAATTACTAGACATTCGAGGTTGGGAAGAAAATTTCTATTCCATTACAAACAACTTGATCGGAGACGTTAACACCTGTTCAAGTAATGGAGAAGTTTTTACTAGTGAGATAAATACACTCAGATCTGTTGTTTGTCCTAGAAAAAACTGTCGATAAATTTTAATTCAATGTCAGCTCAGGGTTGGAGTTCAACTAGGGATGGATTATTGCGATCTGGTTAAAAATGAAAAGCGACATCTCCTTGAGAATATCTAAATGCAGTTTAGCTGTAGTATGTTAAAGCTTTTCAATCACCAAAAAGATTTGGATTTTTCTGATGGCAGTTGTGCAAAAAAACACCTCATTGAGAAATATGCTCTATGGAGTTTGTTCCTTGGCTCAACAGGTTTTCAGTTGACATGCTAAGCGAAGTCAATAGTAAATTTAAAATTGTTCGGTGGTGTCATGGCTAATTTGTCGAATTGGTATGAATCCAAAACCTTGGAGGTTCAAAATCTCATCGATGAAGTATGCAAGAAAACTCGACTTGTCAGGACTGAAAAGCAGTATGATTCTTTTATTGCCTCAATCTGTCAGTATGGCATTGATAATGCAGAGAAGTTTGCAAATGCATTTTTCGCTGAATATGAAGGGTATGACCCTGAGGTTCTTGAATTGTTTATCAATGATTGGTTAAAACTTTCTAAGGGATGTCTCCCCAAGCGAATTCTCAGCGAATGGAAGCGAGAACAGCTCTGGGATGAGTTAATTCAGTTTGATTTTTATCAACTCAATATTAATGGTCACACCTATTTTGTAAAACGCAATTTCTGATGAATTTATAAATGTATAATTTTAAATACATCATTCTTTGCTGGGTTGATGGTGAGGAGTACATGGATAGTTGCTATGGAACTCTTGAAGAGGCCGCAAAGAGATTTGAATACCTAAAAAATAACTGGGAAGTTGCGTTGCCTGATGGACTTGTGGCAATTGAATTGACTGATCAGTATTTTGACGAAATTGATCAATTTAAGCCTTGTTCGTGATTCCTGCGATTGTTTTATTTAAAAGGAATGAATACACTTTGTGTGTGGTATCGGGTGAGTCAGGGATTTTCTCTGTCTCATCTGGCTGGTTCGCTGGAGTCGTGTCTTGAGCATCAACCCAGCCTGAACGGTTCTTTGGGCGGCATTCCCTACCTCCTGAGGCATCATCAGCCGACAGCGCGGCGAAACAATCTGTTACAAAGGGTGTAGATGCGGATCATTCCGATGGACAA
>CAYWOE010000094.1:0-4953 GCA_964459855.1 uncultured Synechococcus sp.
CCGAGAACTGCTCAAGGCATGGATCCCCCTGATCCGATGACGAACGCTCGATCCAGTGACGAAGACGTTCACACCGCAGTAACTGACGACGACTGAAGCGGAGCTGTTTCAGCCCTGAATCCGGCAGCAGCTGGGTGAGCCTCGCCAGGGGTAAAGCCTGCCGGCGTTCGCTGTCTGTCAACAGATCAGCGTTCTTCACGGTCCCGGCAATGATCCGATCACCTGCCGTGTTGTTCTTCACTGTCCAGGGTTTCAGCAACTCCAGATCGAGCAGGGTCTGAATCGTGCTGTCTGCGGCTGGTGCGTCGGTCAGCCGCAGAAGTTCCGCCTGAATGCGTTCAGGGGCGGCCTTGGCAAGCAGGCAACGGTTACGGCGCAACATCGTCAGTGTCTGGGGATCCATGCGCATCCCCAGTTCCGCCATGAGGCGCAGGCCCCGAAGCAGGCGCAGCGGGTCGTCCTGCAGGTTGGCCTCCCCCACCGCAGTGACCCTGCCCGACCGAAGATCCTCAAGGCCACCTGTCGGATCAATCAGCCGTGGGGTGCCATCCAGGGTCAGGGCGAGGGCATTGAGCCTGTAATCACGACGTCTGAGATCGTCCTCGAGCGTTGCGCCCTCCTGTCTGGCCAGATCGATCGTCCACCCCCCCAGCACCAGTCGGGCCATATCCCGCTCCTGATCCAGCACAACGCAGGCGCCACCATGCTTCTGGGCCAGCTGCCGAGTGCTTTCGAGTGCATTCCCTGGCACCACCAGGTCGAGGTCAGGGGTGTCCGTGAGCCGGTTCAGGAGGGCATCCCGCACCGCGCCTCCCACCAGGACCGATCCTGTCGGAAGCTGCGTCACAGGCACCGGCCAGTTGTCCGGTTTCAGACGCTCCCAACTGATTTCAGCCAGCTTGCCCCGATCTCCGGTCAGAATGGGTGTCGAACCGCAGCGGGAGGGCATGTGCATCTGTGTTGACTGCCGCTGGGTAGACCGTTGTCAGGCCTATCACGCTGTGGAGCGCCAGCATGGCGCTCCACATCTCGCCGAAGCTCCCGATCTCAAACCGTCGGATCCCAGGATTCACATCAGTGTGATGGATCTGCCTGCAGGGCAGGTGGGTGTCGAATGGGATGTGCGTGGCTGTGGTTCGTTTCAGCTGGAGCAGGGGCGGTGGAGTCGTCTCAGGCCCGGTGAGGAGGTGCCTACATGAGCGGCTGGTTGCTCGCTCTGCACAGCTCCACTGAAACTCTCGGAATCGCACTGGTGGGCGCAGAGGATCCCATGCAGGATGCGCGTGTGTTGTGTCGCACGCTCGGACGGGCTCTGACCAATGAACTGGTGATCTCGCTGCAGCAGCTGCTGCCCACCGATCAGTGGACCGGCATCAAAAGGCTCGCCGTGGCGACCGGACCGGGCGGATTCACTGGTACCCGGCTGACCGTTGTACTGGCGAGGACGCTGGCGCAGCAGTTGGGGGCACCTCTGCATGGAGTGAGCAGCTTTGCCCTGATGGCTCCCAGGCTGAGCAGGCTGCTGCCGGAGCGGCAGCAGCAGGAGCCGTTTTCGATTGTGCAGACGCTGCCCAGGCGTGGCCAGGTTGCCGGTCGTTATCGGATCGCAGACACCGTGGTCGAGGAGCTGGAATCCCCCCGCCTGCTCCCCGATGGTGATCAGCCTTCTCCGGCCGTTCCGATGGCCGTTGATGTTCCTGCGGATGTGCTTGAGCTTCTGAAGTGCTGCAGGGACTGTCATCTCCGCGATCTTCCAGGCCCCTGGGATCCCGTCCTGCCGATCTATCCCACATCGCCTGTGGGGCCGGTCTGATGGCTCTGGGCGGTCGGTCGCTGCTGCTCTGTACGGCGGTTGTTGCTGGTGCGGGGATCGCTGGTCCTCTGCGCCCCTTTGTCGAGGCTGCCCTCACGAATCATCAGCCGCAGCGAATTCTGGTGCTCGGCGGTGATGCCGATCGTGAGCGCGTGGGGCTGAATCTGGCGCGCCGGATGAATCTTCCTCTGGTTGTGAGCGGAGGGACCAATCCTGAATATGCCCAGTTTCTGATGCGGGATGCAGGCCTCGAGCCGGACAGGGTTCGGCTTGATTACCGAGCCAAGGACACCCTGGGGAATTTCACGTCGCTGGTGGATGAACTGCAGCGTGATGGGGTGCACCATCTGCTGCTGGTCACGAGTGAAGACCACCTGCCGCGGGCGATGGCAGTGGGCGGCATCGTTGCCGGAAGCCGTGGAATCCGGCTCACGGGCGTTCCTGTCAGCTGTCAGCCCCAATGCCGTGATGAGGGCCTGGGCAAGCGTTTCGGAGATGGACTGCGTGCTGCTGCCTGGGTGCTCACAGGTCGGGATCTGAAGCCCTGGGCGCGCAGATACTGGTCTCAGCTGTTCCCTGTTCCCTGATCGAGCAGGGCATTGATGCGTCGCTGGAGTTCGCGTGTGGTTGCCTCCAGCTCCGGTTTGCGCCTGCTGCTCGGTGCTGGAACCGGGACTCCAATCCGCATTTCAAGTTTCACCAGCCGTGGTCGGTTGCGACCCACTCCCAGAGCTCTGTGGCTGTTGAGGATGGCCACAGGCAGAAGAGAGGCTCCCGATCGCGCTGCCAGGAGAGCTGCCCCCGGCATGGGCTGGTTCACACGACCGTTCTCCTGGCGGGTTCCATCGAGAAAGACACCGATGGCCCAACCCTCCTGGAGTCTTGCTGTGGCTGTGCGGATGGCTTCGCGATCGCTCGCTCCACGCTTCACCGGATAGGCGCCGCAGGCACGGATCACCTGTCCCAGAACAGGGATGCGGAACAGCTCGGCTTTGGCCATGAACGCCACCGGGCGTCCGAGGGCATGGCCGAGCAGGGGTGGATCGAGATGGGATCCATGGTTGGCCACCACAACCAGAGGACCGTCCATCGGAACGTTGGCATTGCCGCGGGTGCGTCCTCGGAACAGAATCCTGAACACCGGAAACACCAGCAGCCCGCTGACCAGCCTGTAGGTAAGGCTCGGACGGGGCGCCTTCAGGGTTCGCAGGGCGTCGGCATCGCTCGCAGGGCTGCTGCTCACGGTCAAAGGCCCAGGTCGCCGGCACTCGCCAGCTGTGCGGTGGTGATCCCTTTCATTGCGCGTTTGGCCAGTCCGCTGAGCACGTTCCCAGGCCCGATTTCGACCAGGGTCTCCACACCTGCGGATGTCATCCCTGCCATCGTTTCGCGCCAGCGCACGCCGGTGATCATCTGGCGGCGCAGCCGCTGCATCAGTTCCTCTGCATCGCAGCTTGGAGAGGGGTCGGTGTTGCTCAGCACAGGAAAGCGTGCGTCCTTGAAGCTCAGATCATTCAGATGATCTGAGAAGGCATCCGCTGCCTCGGCCATGAAGGGAGAGTGGAAGGCTCCGGAAACGGCGAGGGGAATGGCGCGCTTGCAGCTGACGGCATCACTGATGGAGTTCACCGCATCCGGGCTGCCTGACAACACCACCTGGGCATCACTGTTGTCATTGGCAATCACCACACCCTCCGTGTCATTCACGAGAGTTTCCAGCTCGCTGCGGTCGAAACCGATCACCGCTGTCATCGCTCCACCTCCGGCGTTCGCCATCAGCTCCGAGCGGCGGTGCATCAGCTCCAGTCCGGTGGCGGCATCAAACACCCCTGCTGCATAGAGAGCCACCAGCTCTCCAAGGCTGTGTCCGGCCACCAGGTCGGGTTCCCTGCCCTGGCGCAGCAGTTCATCCACAATCAGCGACTCCACAACGAACAGAGCCGGCTGGGTGTTCCGCGTGTCGTTCAGGTCGCAGGGGGCAGCGGAACCAGAGGCCTCCCCCCTGCAGATCGCGAGGAGATCCCTGCCGAGCAGTTCCGAGGCGAGACCAAAGCGTTCCTGTGCACCAGGCAGGCTGAGGACGGGATCGGCCATGCCGGTTTTCTGAGACCCCTGTCCGGGGAACACCCAGGCGATCGACATTCACAGTGGCGCAACGGTGCCCGGAGCCTAAGCGGGACCCCGCCAGCGGAACAGAGCGGCGCCCCAGCTCAGGCCTGCGCCGAACCCGCTGCTCGCCAGGAGGTGTCCCGACCGGACGCGTCCATCACGCACGGCCTCATCGAGAACAAGCGGAATTGTGGCTGCCGAGGTATTGCCGTAGTGAGCCAGGTTGCTCAGCACCTTCGTCCTGGGAATCGCGAAGCGATCGGCAACCGCGTCGAGGATGCGTTGATTGGCCTGGTGCAGAAGCAGCCAGTCAATGCTCTCAGGGCCCACCGCACACCGCTCAAGCAGACATTGCAGAACTGCAGGCACTTCTCTGACGGCGAACTTGTACACCTCCTGACCATTCATCTCGATCGGGCGGTAACCGCCCGATCGATGCCGGGCATCAGCTGCCAGCACTTCATCGCTGTCGAGAGCAGGAAGGTTCAGCACTCCGCCGCGAGAGCCATCGCTGCGCAACAGAAATCCGAGCAGCCCGTCGTCATCGGAGGCTTCGATGGCGACGGCTCCCGCTCCATCGCCGAACAGCACACAGCTGCGGCGATCATCCCAGTCCACAAAACGGCTCAACTGGTCAGCGCCGATCACCAGGGCCCGACGCATACTGCCGGTGCGCAGGTACTGCGCTGCCGTCACCAGCGAAAACAGAAAGCCACTGCAGGCGGCGGTGAGATCAAACGCCACCGCGTTGGTGGCTCCGAGAGCGGCCTGCACCGCTGGGGCGGTCCCGAACAGATCATCAGGAGTGGAGGTGGCCAGCAGCAGCAGATCGAGGCTCTCGGCAGACCAGCCGGCCATGGTCAGAGCAGATCTGCCCGCTTCTGCCGCGAGGTCGCTCAGGCGCTGATCAGGACTGCTCACTCGTCGTGTGGAGATCCCTGTGCGGCTCTGGATCCACTCGTCACTGGTCTCCACTCGCAGACCCAGCTGGTTGTTGCTGATCACCTGGGCTGCCTGAGCGCTGCCGCTGC
>CAYWOE010000095.1:0-4943 GCA_964459855.1 uncultured Synechococcus sp.
ATTTGATTCATCTCCCACCAGGCCCTTCAACAGACCATGCCAGTGTTTCACCGGCGTGGAACAGCAAAGGCCACTCACTGTCGGGCAGAGCATCGTCCCCGCGGCGAGCCGATTCAGGTGGAATCAGGCGTGCAGGAACAGATTGCTGCCGACGAACCAGCCTGACGGTGTCCGTGTTCAGCGGCATGCCGTAGAAGCGCGGTCCATGCTCACTGGCAAAGCCCTCGAGATGGTCGAGCGCTCCCTCCTGTTCAAAGACAGCGGCGTAGCTCTCCAGTGCATGAAGTGCATTGAAGATGCCTGCACAACCGCAGGATGACTCCTTGCCAGAACGGGGATGGGGAGCGGAATCAGTGCCGAGGAAGAAGCAGGGAAGCCCACTGGTTGCGGCCTTGACCAGAGCGCGCCGGTGGCATTCCCGCTTCACAACAGGCAGACAGTAGAAGTCGCTGCGCAGTCCGCCGATGAACATCGCGTTGCGGTTGAGATGCAGGTGATGTGGCGTGATCGTCGCAGCGATGCGGTCATCACCGCTCTGATGAACCTCACGGATGTAGGTCGCCGATTCCTCGGTGGTGATGTGCTCCAGCACAATGCGCAGGTGGGGATGGCGCTGACGCAGAGGCTTCAGATGCCGCTCGATGAAGATGGCTTCACGGTCGAAGACATCCACCTCCGGATCCGTGACCTCACCGTGAATCAGCAGAGGCATGTCAATGGCCTCCATCCGCGTCAGCACATCGGAGATCCTGGAGAGATCACTCACCCCGGCCGCTGAATTGGTCGTGGCATTGGCGGGGTAGAGCTTGGCCGCTCGAAACACATCCAGAGCGAATCCCCTGGCCAGCTCATCCGGATCGAGATCATCGGTGAGATAGGCCGTCATCAGCGGCTCGAATCGGATGCCGTCAGGCAGGGCCTCGAGAATTCTGCGGCGATAGGCCTCTGCCTCAGCCACCGAGGTCACCGGCCGACTGAGGTTGGGCATCACGATGGCCCGGCCAAAGGTTTTGGCTGTGGCGGGCAGCACAGCCCTGAGCATGCTCCCGTCCCGAAGGTGCACATGCCAGTCATCCGGACGGCGGAGCACCAGGGACGTTGGAGCCTCCGCCAAGTCAGACCTCCTGAAGCACCGGGAGCTCGCCCACGGCGCGGCGCAGAATCTCCTCCCGATCCTCGCTCACATGATTCTCAGGCAGGAGCTCGAGAAGCTTCAGCTTTTCAAGGCGATTGCGGGTGGAGCCGTTCATCACCACCAGATAAACAGACCGGCCGACCTCAACGGCCTCCTTGATGGCGTTTTCAAGGGCCAGAGATGCCGTCACGCCCAGATGAGACACCTCGGTGAGATCAAACAGAACCGCTTCACAGTCCTCGATGGCGTTGTGTTCGCGGCTGATGGTCTTGGCCACGCCGAAGATCATCGGACCGGTGAGCTGGAAGAGCAGCAGGCGACCGGCCGCCTGATCGAGAAGGGCCTGCTGATCCTCCGGCAGCTCCACGTCATCGTCTGTGGTGCTGATCGTTTTCACCCCCCTGGCCTGCAGTGCCGTCATGCGTTCGATGGTCAGCACATTGGCCACGAACACCCCGATGAACACCGCCCAGATCAGATCAACCAACACGGTGAGGGCGATCACGCCATAGGTGATGCATGCCGCTTTGATCGAGAGATGGTGAGCGCGCTGAAGAAAGCTCCAGTCGATGATGTCGAAGCCCACTTTCAGAGCGATGCCCGCCAGAACCGCCAGAGGAATCTGCGATGCCAGGGGGGCTGCCAGAAGAATCACCAGCATCAGGATCAGGGCGCGGACAATGCCTGAAAGAGCCGAACGTCCACCGGCCTGAATGTTGACCACGGTGCCCATGGTGGCTCCGGCTCCCGGCAGTCCACCGAACAGACCAGACATCACATTGCCCAGACCCTGCCCGATCAGTTCCTTGTTGGAGTCGTGCTCGGTGCGGGTCAGACTGTCGGCAACCACCGAGGTGAGCAGGGCGTCGATGCAACCGAGCATGCCGAGCACGGCACCATTCACCACCATCAGCCGGATCTGATCACCGGAGAAGGTGGGGGCGTTGAAGCTGGGGAACTCAGCGGTGAATTCAGGAATCCTGCGCAGTTCAACGTCACCGAAGACCGTCAGCGACAGCACGGTCCCCACCACAAGAGCCAGAAGCTGTGGGGGACAGAACCGCTTCAGCTGCTCGGGCGTGAACCAGAGGATCAGCAGGGTGATCACAGCCAGGCCGAGTTCCAGGGGCTGAACCCCCGCTGCCAGATCCGGAAGAGCGCTCAGGGTTCCGATCACCCCCCCGGGCGGGCTGCTCTGACCCAGGAAGGGGGCCAGCTGCAGGATGACCAGAATCACGCCGATCCCTGACATGAAGCCCGAGATCACCGTGTAGGGCATCATCGTGATGTAGCGACCCAGTCGGAAAAAGCCGAACAGGATCTGGAACACACCGGCCAGCACCACCACGGTGAAGGCCATCGCCAGTGCGGTGCCTTTGTCGGGTATCTGACTTGTGAAGCTGAGGATGACGGCGGTGAACACCACCGTCATCGGCCCCGTCGGCTCGGAGATCAGAGTGGGGGTACCGCCGAAGAGGGAGGCCACCAGGCCGATGATCACTGCTCCCCAGAGCCCTGCTGCTGCGCCGGCACCCGAAGCCACCCCGAAGGCCAGGGCCATCGGCAACGCCACCACGGCAGCGGTCACACCACCGAAAACATCCCCGCGGACGTTGCGTGTGCTGATGTGATTCAGAAACACGCCGAACCGTTTCAAATGTGGCGGAATGCTAGATGCCGGTCCGCGTAACGGTCTGAATCGATGCGTGTTCTTTCCGGGCGGGCCTTAAGCGGCAGCGCACAATGAGGTCTGGCCGCTGCAAATGATGCCCGACTTTCTGACATCCGCTCTGGAGGTCCTCATTGGAATCGGCCTGTTGTTTGCCGGAGGCGAGGTGTTCGTCCAGGGGGCGGTCACTCTGTCGCTGATCTTCGGAATCCCCCAGTTGGTGATCGGTCTGACTGTTGTGTCCTTCGGCACCAGTGCTCCGGAGCTGTTCGTGAGCGTCAGTTCGGTGCTGCGTGGACTGGATTCCCTGGCCGTCAGCAACGTGGTGGGAAGCAACATCTTCAACGTGATGGTGGTGCTCGGCAGCAGTGCCGTGGTGATGCCGCTGCGCGTCGAAAGCCGTCTCGTGCGCAGGGATGTTCCGCTGATGATCGCGGTGTCTGCAGCGGTCTGGGGCATGGCCTCGGCGGGACGGGTGACCTGGCAGTCGGGCATGGCGCTGCTGCTGGCACTGGTGATCAATTCGATCTGGGAAATTCGCACCGCCCGCGAGGAGCCGGACGGCGTTGAAGGGGCTGAACCGGATGTCAATCCCGACCAGGGCAAGCGCGGCGCTCTCAAAGCGGTGATGTCCCTGCTGCTGGGTGTTCTGCTTCTGGGGTTCGGATCCAGGATTCTGGTCAGCGGTGCCAGCGGTGCCGCGGCCTTTCTGGGCGTGAGCGAAGCGGTGATCGGTCTGACGATCGTTTCCGCTGGAACTTCGATGCCGGAGCTGATCACCTCGCTGGTGGCGGCCATCAAGGGCCGCACCGACCTGGCGATCGGCAATGTTGTCGGCAGCAATCTGCTCAATCAGCTGCTGGTTCTGGGAGCCAGTTCACTGGCAGCGGCGGGATCCGGCGGCCTGCAGGTGAGTCCGCTGCTGATCCAGCGCGACATGCCGGTGATGGTGCTGACCGCACTGGCCTGCATGCCCATCTTCTGGACGAAGGGCAAGATCAGCAGGCTGGAGGGAGGCATCCTGCTGGCCCTCTACGTTTTCT
Source organism: uncultured Synechococcus sp. (assembly GCA_964459855.1). GTDB lineage: Bacteria > Cyanobacteriota > Cyanobacteriia > PCC-6307 > Cyanobiaceae > Synechococcus_C. The sequence goes on from CAYWOE010000095.1 coordinate 3,848, forward strand.
ATGTGGTGGATCAGGTTCTGCCGCGCACCCTGCCCACCTGGCAGGACGAATTCCGCCTGGTGATGCTCTGTCTTGTCGTTCCGGCGGTGATCGTCGTGATCGTCGTGCAGGCCGGGTTGTACTGGCGTCAGCTGCAACGCAAGCGGCTGACGAAACCCGACGAGCTGAACTGAGCTGGCGGGGATCGACCTCAAAACCGTGTCAAATCATCGCGAGCATTCGTTCACGAAGGGCTGACTGCTCAGTGAATGCTGTCCATCCTTGAGGAACGTTGCGCGGCTTGCCGATGCTCGAGCTGCTTCCACCTCTCAACGACAAGAATCTTCCCTGGCTGGATGTCATTCATCCAATCGTCGTGCACTTCGTCATCGCGATGGCGCTGATCACGGTTGTGTTCGATCTGCTGGGGGTGATCACACGGAGGAGAAATCTCTTCGAGGTGAGTTTCTGGAACCTTCTGGTGGCGACCATCGCGATTTTCGTCGCGATCATCTTCGGTCAGATCGAAGCGGGCCTGGCCAGCCCCTACGGAGCAGCCCGCGACATCCTCAACTACCACAGCACCATTGGCTGGTCCCTGGCAGGTGTGCTCGGCCTGTTCACGGGATGGCGCTATGTGGTGCGTCAGAAGGACCCCACACGTCTGCCGGCGGGCTTCCTTGTGATTGACGGCGTGCTCGCCACGCTCGTGTTCTGTCAGGTGTATCTGGGCGACATGCTCGTCTGGATCTACGGACTGCACACCGTTCCGGTTGTTGATGCCATCCGCAGCGGAGCGGTGTCATGAACACCGAGATTCTTGGCCCGTTGATGGCGATTCCCTCTCCGATCAATGAGATCGCCGATCAGCTCGGTGCCAATGATCTCCCTTACTCGATACCGATCCATCCGAATCTCGTCCATTTCACGATCGGCTTGTTCGCGATCGGAATCGCCTTCGATTTCGCCGGTGCGTTCTATCCGCTGGAGAAACGGGTGTTCCGCTTTCTGGCCCTGCCGGTGACCCGGACGGGGTTTCACGACGTTGGCTGGTACAACGTTCTGGCCTGCAGCGTGATCACCTTTTTCACGGTGGCTGCGGGCTTCTACGAAATGC
>CAYWOE010000096.1:0-4920 GCA_964459855.1 uncultured Synechococcus sp.
CTTGCACTGACAAGCGTGTTGCAAGACTGATCGATGCCAACCTCGACAGGGCCCGGGAAGGGTTGCGGGTGATCGAGGACTGGTGTCGCTTCGGACTGGACAGACAGGACCTGGTGATTCCACTCAAGGACTGGCGACAGCAACTGGGACAGCTGCATGCCGACTGTTACCGGCAGGCCCGTTCCACCGCCACCGATCCAGCGGCCGGACTCAGTCATCCCGCGCAGCAGTCGCGGACCGACAGCACCCAGGTTCTGAAAGCCAATGCCAGCCGGGTGCAGGAGGCGTTGCGGGTGATCGAGGAGTTCGCACGCACTGGTGATGCCGAGCTGGCTCGCACGGCCGCCAGCGTCCGCTACGCGCTCTATGACCATGAGGTGCGCATCCTGGAGGCATGCGGGCGCAACCTGAGGCTTCAGCGCCTCGACCGTTCAAGGCTTTGCCTGATCACGGATCCAGGCGGCAGCGATTGCAGCGCTGAGATGCTGAAACGGGTCGAACTGGCACTGGCGACGGGCGTTTCACTGGTGCAGTACCGGCGCAAGCAGGGAACTGATGCGCTGCGACTGCAGGAAGCACGACAACTGGCTGAACTGTGCCAGGCACACCAGGCGTTGCTGATCATCAACGACCGCATCGATCTGGCCCTGCTGGTGAACGCTGATGGAGTGCATCTCGGCCAGGACGACCTGCCGCATGCAGCGGCGCGACAGCTGATGGGGCCGGAAAAACTGATCGGCCGCAGCACTCACCGGCTTGCGCAACTTGAACAAGCTCAGGAGGAAGGTGCCGATTACCTGGGTGTGGGAGCGGTTTATGCCACGGCCACCAAGGCGGATCGCACCGCTGCTGGTCTGGGTTGGGTGCGTGACGCCAGCGCCTCAGCCCGGATTCCCTGGTTCGCCATCGGCGGCATCAACGGCGACAACATCACCGAGGTGCTGGCGGCTGGGGCCTCCAGGGTGGCGGTGGTGAGCGCAATCATGGGTGCCAGCGATCCGGCTGCCGCCGCTCGCCAGCTGCTCACACAGCTCGGATGAGCCTGCTCAACTGGCACCTTTCCGCTTCATTCGCGATCCGGTTTCATTCATCCATTCGGTTCAGTCCATGCAGCTCACGGTGAACGGCGAACAGCGCAACCTGAAGGCAGGTCTCACCCGACTGGATCAGGTGATCGAAGAGCTCGGCCATCACCCCAGATTGGTGGTGGTGGAATTCAACGGCCTGATCCTCACTCCCGACCTCTGGGCAGAGCAGCGGGTCAGTGACGGTGACAGCCTCGAGATCGTCACCATCGTTGGCGGGGGTTCCTAGGATCTGTCCAGTTCTCATCGCCGTTTTGGCCCAACTGCAGAATCGTTCCGCTCTGGTTCAGCTGCGTCGCTGGTTTTCCGGCCTGATGGTGCCGGTGCTGATGATCGGGCTGCTGGTGTTCCATCCGTTGCCCAGTGACGCAGCTCGCGGAGGACGCATCGGTGGTGGCAGTTTCCGTGCCCCCACCATGCCTCGCAGCGGTGGCTACCGCGGCGGCGGCATGGGAGGCGGCTACAGCCGTGGCTACGGAGGGGGCATCGGGTTCCCCTTCATTCTTCCCTTCTTCGGCTTCGGTGGCGGAGGCCTGCTGGGCTTCATGGTGCTGATGGCCTTGGTCGGCGTGCTGGTGAATGCCCTCCGTGGCGCCGGAGCAGGAACCGGCCGTCCGGCCATGGGCGGCTATGAGAGCCCCCGGGAAATCCCGATGGGACCTGTGTCGCTGCTGCAACTGCAGATCGGTCTGCTGGCCAGCGCCAAGGATCTGCAGAACGATCTTCGTCAACTTGCCGGCAGCGCCGACACCAGCAACTCCAGCGGACTGCAACGAGTGCTGCAGGACACCACCCTTGCGCTGCTGCGTCAGCCTGATCTGTGGGTCTACGCCAACGTGGAATCAGGAAACGTTCCGTTCAACGCGGCGGAATCCACTTTCAACCGGCTTTCAATGACCGAGCGCAGCAAGCTGCGCGAGGAACTGACCACCAATGTGGGTGGTGTGCGATCCAGCGGCGGTGACCTCACATCCCGTGGCGATGCGGATGCCACCAGCGAATTCATCGTCGTCACCGTGTTGGTGGCCAGCCGCAGGGTCGTCAATCTCAAGCAGGCGGAAAACGGCGAACAACTGCGGGAATCACTGCGCATCCTTGGCTCCACGGCGTCCAGCGACCTGATGGCGCTGGAGGTGATCTGGCAGCCGGATGGCGTTGGTGATGTTCTCAGCGCCGACGAACTGGTGACGGCCTATCCAAACCTTCGACATCTCTGACTGAAGCCAGGGGCGAGGGCTGCTTCGAGAGGCGGCTAACAACAATCCGGAACCTGAATCGTCCCCTCTTGCTCCGCAGGCATCTCTGGCGCATGTTGCGCGAGTCGCTCAGCAACGATGCGCGCCCGATCCCCTCACTGGGTCAATTCCACCGTGTTGGTTGAGGCGCTGCAGCGCTACGAGCAGAATCTGTTGCCGCGATCAATGCGGTTATGGGTGGAAGCGATGCTGGACATCGATCCCGATGACCCAGTGCAACCGCTGCTGCCCGGTCAGCCTCACTCCTCTCAGTCCTGAGACGGCGCTCCCCTGAGGATGCGCAATGCCGCCATGGCAGCGCCGTAGCCGTTGTCGATGTTGACGACAGCCAGACCCGGTGAACAGCTGGCGAGCATCCCGTCGAGAGCTGCGCGGCCGCCGGCACTGACGCCGTAGCCCACCGACACCGGCACACCGATCACCGGCTGTGGCACCAGGCCGGCAAGCACCGTGGGCAGAGCTCCCTCCATGCCGGCACAGGCAATCAGAACCGACATCGAGCGCAGCTCAGGCAGAACATCAATCAGTCGATGCAATCCGGCAACGCCCACATCAAGAAACGAGACGGTGGCGATCCCGTGAACCCTCAGGGCCAGAGACGCTTCCTCAGCCACACGTCGATCACTGGTGCCACCACTCAGCACCGCCACGGCTGGGGCCTGAGCGGTGGCCGGAAGCTCGCCTTGCGTAAGACAGGCCGCCTGTTCATGCACCTGAACAGCAGGACAGCGATCCCGCACAGCTGCCGCTTTGCCCCTTTCAACCCTTGTCACCAGGGCAATCTCCCCGGCTGACTGCATGGTCTGCAGGATCGCCACAATCTGATCAACACTCTTGTGTTCACCCCAAATGGCTTCGACCATGCCGAGCCGGCGGCGACGCTCCAGATCAAGCCGTGACTCCTGGAGCGTCACAGCGGCAACAATTCGCCTTCAAACACCAGTGGAAAGGGATTGCCGTCCTTCTGACCGGTGGATTCGCGGGCAAGTTGTTCGAAACGCTCCTGAACCGCTTCCACGTCCTGCGGGGGGATGGCCTTCCAGGCGTCTCGACTGCTCCAGCGGATCAGCAGGGTTGCCTGTTCGGACTGCGGATCCCAGAGCAGTTCACGACCGATGAACCCCTTCTGCTTGGCCAGCCAGGGTTCCCAGCTGCCATGTTCCGCCTTCAACCAGGCCTGACGGCTTTCTCTGGGAACCTGAACCCGCAGATGTTCAATGACGGCGACTCTCTGGCGTCCATCCGGATCTGAGATGGCCGCCAGGCTCGGATCGGGATGACCGGACAACAGGATCAGCGCCGCCAGACACAGGCCGATCACGGTAAGCAGTTCTCTGCGCAGATGCTTCAGGGTCATGGTCTGGTCAGCAGCGCGACGGCATGGCATGACATCCCTTCTTCCCTTCCCTCCGGGCCAAGCCGCTCGTTCGTGGTCGCCTTCACACCAACCTGGTCAGGGTCCAGCCCCATGCGCATCGCAAGGGCTCCGCGCATGGCATCGATATGCGGTTTGAGCTTGGGACGTTCAGCAATCACCACGGAATCCACATTCACGATCTGCCAACCGCGCTGCTTCACCAGCGCCACGACCTGTTCCAGCAGCATCAGGCTGTCAGCACCCTTCCAGCGTGGGTCGGTGGGCGGAAAATACTTGCCGATATCTCCGAGTGACAGCGCCCCAAGCAAGGCATCCATCACCGCATGGGCAAGCACATCGGCATCACTGTGGCCATCGAGGCCCAGGCCTTCCGGATGCTCAAGCAGCTGACCACCCAGGATCAGTGGGCGGCCCTCCACCAGCCGGTGCGTGTCGTAGCCGTTGCCGATGCGGAGATTCATGCGAGCTGGCGATCAGTGCGTGCCATCGCATTCATTCTCGGCGTTGGAGCGCCGATTCCAGCGATCCAGCAGATCAGGGCGTCGATCAGCAGTGCGCTGTTCACGTTGCTGCTGACGCCATCGGGCGATCGCTCCATGGTCACCGCTGCGCAGCACATCAGGAACCGCCATTCCCCGGAACTCAGCAGGACGTGTGTAATGCGGATGTTCCAGCAGCAGGTCACTGTGGCTTTCCTCCAGCAGCGATTCCGCCGTTCCCACGGTGCCAGGCAGCAAACGCACCACACCGTTGATGATCGTCATCGCCGGCAGCTCGCCACCTGTCAGCACAAAGTCTCCCAGCGACACCTCCTCATCGGCCAGTGAGCGGATGCGCTCATCAAACCCCTCATAGTGACCGCAGAGCAGCACCAGCTGGTCGTGGTCATCCGCCCAGCGCTGCATATCGGCTTGAGCGAGAGGACGCCCCTGTGGTGTCATCAGCAGCACTCGGCGCCGGGAGCAGACGGGAATCGACTCGAAGGCCGCGAACACCGGTTCCGGCTTGAGCACCATGCCGGCACCACCGCCATAGGGCTCATCGTCAACCTTGCGGTAGCGATCGGTGGCGTGATCACGGGGGTTGTGCAGATGCAGCTCGGCACGGCCCGCCGCGAACGCACGGCCGATCACCCCCAGTTCACCGAGCGCAGCAAACGCCTGGGGAGCAAGGCTGATCACATCCAGGCGATAGGCAGCCA
>CAYWOE010000097.1:0-1683 GCA_964459855.1 uncultured Synechococcus sp.
AATTAAATCAATCAAGATCATCAACGATCGCCGCTGCTCAAGGGATCCAGGCTTTGTATATTTGAAATCCATGAATATCCGATCGGCTGATTTTTGCTGATTTTTGCAGCGAGCACTGATGGACATCACACAGATTGAATAAGGGCCACTGAAACGTGGCCAACTTTGTAGATTTATTTAAAACTTAGGTTTTTGTGTGAAGGAATGTAAATGAGTAAAAATACTTGCTCTTGGCTTGTCTCGCCGGCTGGAACCTATGTATCGGCTCCTCTGGTGCCATGAAGGGATGGTGCCTCTTTCCCTTGACCAGGTCTCAGCTCACGCCGTTTTAACGATTCGCGACTGGATCACTCCGTGAGCTGACAGGCCACCTGTTGATGACTATTGAGTAGGAAGGTGATCCTGTGTCTTTATGGATTTAAGCGAGCTTTCAGGTCTTGTTCTGGTTGTTGTTGGAGTTGTGCTCTTCGTGACAGCAGTGCAGCTGTATACCTTCTGGGCCAGTGAAGCTCTGCTGGCAGCTGTGAAGAAGACATTTGACGCGCAGGTCGCCGGTCTGAGGCGTTCAATGCCAGGTTTCTCAACGCGACGCCGCAAGGCGGCCTAGAGATGGCTCAACGCTGACTAACCCGACATTGCAATGATCGTCGCAGTGTCGGGTTGTCTCAACGTGCGAAGGCCTTTCACTTCCCCGCGAGGAGATCATGACAGGAAAAGCCAGGAAACTGTTGCAATTCCAGCTTCATTTGATTTGCCATCGGGTTTCATTTGCTGTGAGCAGCTTTTGATTCATTCAGTTTTTCATCTAGTTCTCATGAACTAGTTGTGTGAGTCATTGCGCGTGTCCTCATTGTTCGGTTAGCGCTCATATTCCCGTAACCTCCCCGATCTTGGATCCGATTGAGCTGCTAAGGCTTTTGATTGGTCATTGCAACTTTTTCGAACCAGGCGGGCAAGTTACCCGTCAGGCAAATTTGCATGTCTGGTTCAATATTTTCATTTTCAGAGATAATGAACCATTTCTCTCTCGCATTGATTGGATCGTCTTCGAGATAGATTTCTGTGTCGGCTCTACTTTTGCATTTGCCATTCACAAGTACCTTTTTATCGGCTTCATCGGCAGTCGACACAAGTAGGACTCGTTCTGCGTTAAGGCCATAAAATTCGTCAGTGACGACGTTGTACTTCTGAGTCTCCGCAGATGTTTCGAGGGGGCCTGCCATCAGCAACATCACAAACACGATTATTCCGCAAACACACTGCCTTGTTAATTTGTGGATTTCGGGGGAAACTCGAAAGCTTTTGTTCTGTAATGAGATCATTATTGCCTTGAAATAATTTACTTATGCGAATAAATTTTTTCGAGGAATTCAGCTGTCTCCTCAACTTCAAGCATTAAATCATCCATTGACATGATCAAGGTCCAGGCTGCAACTGCGACGTCTTCATCGGTTGCATACATCGACATAAGCCGTTTCTTCCATTTTTCTGGCTGTGAATCATAGTTTTCTTTAAATTCATAGAACGTTGGTCTTGCTTCACTCATCACTGTTTGTCGTTATTGACACCATTATGCCCTAACGAAAGACAAGTGGCTTAATACCGGTCTCGGTATCATTAATTCTTCATTCCTGTTTGATCAGCCAGCTGTTGTCACCTCTTTTTTACTTTTATGCCTTGCTG
>CAYWOE010000097.1:1783-4892 GCA_964459855.1 uncultured Synechococcus sp.
GCCGTCCAACCATGTTCAGCTTCCACCCGGCTTTGCCAGTAGTCACGAAGTGCTCGCTGACAGTCTTCCATTCCGAATTCCTGCCAGCATCTCTGCTGTGCAAGCAGTGGATCGATCCCCTCGTTCACCAGATGTTGATAGTGCACCAACTCCGGTGCCTCATCACGTCCATCGGGTGGCAAAAAACGCTGCAGCTGGCTGAGTCGCAGCCGATCCAGCCGCAGCCAGCATCGATCGCGCAGAAGAACCGGCAGCTCCCATGACCAGGTATCAGCTTGCCTGACGTCCATCAGCACCCTGCTCAGGCCTAGGCGCTGGTTGACGGTGAGCCCCGCCAGAGGCTGATTGCTGGATGTCAACTGCCTCTGCTGTGCTCACTTTGATGATGATGTCCCTGTCGGAGCAGTTGTTGTGGCAACAGCGCACACCATGGCGTGAATCATTCGACAGTCTGCTTGTCGACTCAAGATGCCTGGCAGCCATTGCTGGTTCTGGGCGCCGCTTCTCATGAGCCCCCGCTGAGAGGTTCAGGCAGAAGCTTCTTCCGGCAGCCAGATGCTTGATTTTGGGTCCCAGACCGGTTTTGCGTAGGTACCACGCAGCTCTTTCTGTGGCTGCTTGATTCCAAGCTTTTCATGACAACGTTCTGCGATCTGTATTGATTCCTTGTGGTACTCCTTCCAGGGAACCAGTTTCTTTCCGTTCCAGATCGGGGGTAATCCAGTCCTGTCAAAGATCTGGTTGAACTCATCGAAATGTTTTTCCAGGTTTTCAGGGTTCAGTGTTGCTTTGGCGCTATTGGCTTGGAACGAGTTTTTAAACGGTGCAATCTGCATGCAACTCTCGAATGCCTGAGTCAGTTCTGTTTGTTTGTCCCATTCACGATGTCCAATGATTATTGTGACTGTTAATCCACTTAGCGCAATCAATATTGTCAAAAGCCAAATCAACTGGCTCATATGGCTTTTGATCTGTTTGGCGAACTGGTCTGCCATCAATTGTCAATACCCTTTCTTGTATTGATTACTCAGTTTTCAATGACTCTCTCTTGCTTGTCAGCTACGTACCAGAGGAATAACTTTACTCTGTTCCATTCCCGCCAGGCTGAGCCTAGTTGTTTGCTCTGCATTGACATATCGGATATCGCCAGTGTCAGTGTCAACAACGCTGAGCATTGTGACGCCGTGAATATCCTTGAACTGATCGGGATTTCCTATCACCCAACCGATCCACCAGTTTGTGTCTGTTGGATCTGGATTCAGGCTTGATTGCACGAGTACCAGATCTCCGGTTTTCACACCAAGAAATGGCGGTCGATCATTACGTAGGGGCATGGCTTTCCAGCATTGCTGATCAGACAGTCACACCCATATCGCGCCTAAGGCGTCATTTGTTTTCTAAGGTGCTCTGCGAGCGAAGGCCATAGGCATTAGGGCTTATTGGGTTCTCTGAAATTTTTTGGTCTGACTTTGCGAAGTTCATGACTCGATCCCGGCTTTGCAGGCCTGATTCGCTCAAACCATCTTCTTCGCCCTGCTATGACAATGTAGTCAGCAACACTTTTTGGTTTTTCATCTGTCATGGATTTATCAGTAGAAGCTGATTGCGAACCTGTCAATCTTTGTTGCGTTGATGTTAGCGAAGAAGCGTTCTATATCGCGACTCATTTTCTGCATTCTGGAAAGGTTCATGCTTGATTGATTCTGTATGCTCTGTCACAGCTCTTCGATCATCTAAAATTTTTGGGAGAGATTGTGTTGTCCATGCTCAGCCAGGACGAGCGAAATGAATTGCTTGCTGTTGAAAGGGGCGATTTCCCCGGTGACCCGGATCTCGGTCGCGTTGACACCAGAAATGCCACGATCCTTGGCCAAGCGTGGGTCAAGATTCGTCGCGCAGAGCTCAAGAGGCTTCATGGCGCGCACTCCTGAGTGCCTGAGCTAATCCTCCGCCCAAGTTCAGCATCTCCATTTGGCTGACTATGCGTTCGAATCACGGGGCTCTAGCCCGTTTTGGTTCAGCGGGTTCCACTGCCTGCTTGAGTTGTTTGATCTGTCTGAACAAAAACTCTTGACGGTTGATTCCACTTTCAGGAATGCCGCCTACGATAAGCAATCTGCTTTGCACTCATGAAACGTTTCTTTTTCCCTTCCATGATTGTCGTTTCCGTTTTCTGCAGCCCCGCTGCTTCAGCAGAAGACTGCAAAGATGGTTGGTGCAAGGGAGGTTGCGACGAAAAACGATGTGTGAAAGTGAAACTTCTTTCGAAAAATCAATCGATTGCCACTGTTGAGTTGAGTAATAATCGAGGTATCGGCAAAGCTGAGTATGATTGTGAAAATTATATGTATCGATTTATAAGAGTTGATCAAACGAAAAGTGACTGGAAATCCACAGCGCCGGACTCTGCGCCGCGAATAACTGCAGAGGTGGCTTGTTCACTGAAGTGACTTCAGGTTTGCTGATTATTGGTATCAGCCTCTGTATGGATGAATTTCTTTGAAATTAATAAATTTCTCTCTTTATTTACAGGTGGAAATTCTCTGGATGTCCAAGCTTTGAGGTGGATTCATTGGCAGGATTGGTCGCTGATTTTTGTTGACATGCTGCTGTCGCCCTCGGCGAGTGAATTCCCTCTTCTGCCGCTATCGCTGTTATGTGCAGCATGTGATGGTCGATTGTTCCCACGGTTCAGTTTGGGTGCCTGCCAATGAGCCCGGTTGATGGATCTTTGCGAGGTAGAGCGCTGCGACCGTCTTCATCGCCTGCAGCATCTGCTGTTGACTGCTCGGCTTCTGACCGTGACAACAATCGTGTTCAGGTGACTTCAGTGCCTGTTGCGATCTTCCGCTCTCTGATCCGAACCTTTTGAGGACAGCTTCGGTTTGTTTGTGTAACTTTTGATAGAGGACCTACCGAAGACCATGGCATTCGAAGCGAAGGACAGGACAGAGCGGTTCATGGACGCAGCCAAGGAGCGCGCCCGTGCTGCTCTCCACGAGACTTCTCCCAAGCTCACCTCCCTCGAGAAGGGGATGCTCAAGGCATTGAAAAGTCGCCAGCGTCCTGTCAAGCACAATCAGAAGTCCAAGATCAGTGGATGACTCAC
>CAYWOE010000098.1:0-4890 GCA_964459855.1 uncultured Synechococcus sp.
TCAGCAGTCTGATGCTCCTTGCCCTTTCACCGCGACCGGCTCGTACAGCCGCTGAGTTGGTTGTTCGTTTGGATGGGATGGATCTGCCTTTCTCGATCGACGATCTGGGGGGCTGGCTCAGTGAGGAAGAAGGTGCTTCATCGGAGCTGGGCATCTGGCTGAATCTGCTCGAGGAGGACAGCCGTCAGGGCGTCATTGATCTGCTCAAGGCTCCTTTGATCAATGACCGCAGCATGGCCCGCCAGATTCTCAACAGCTGGGCTGGCCGGCGTCTGCTCGATCAGGTCAGCGATCTGGTGCTTGTCGACGACGATGCAACCGGGCAAACGGTGCAGGCAACGCTTGAGTCGCTGCTCGACGAACGCGCTCAGGTGACCACTCTCGACCTGCTTCAGGCCCTGCCGGCTAAGCGCGTTCGCCTCGATCTCGATGCCCTGCTTCCGGTGGCGAGCAGCTGGAGGCGGCAGCTGCAACGCCAGCAGGATCTGGTCAAAAACCTCAACAGGCAACCTGTTCTTCTTTCGTCCGAGAGACCAGAGCGAGGCTCCGAAACGGATATTGATCCCGATCGAGCGCTGCAGCGACTGGCTCTGTCGGTGGAGCATCGGGACAAGCCTCTGCAGATCCAGCTGTGGCATCCGTTGAGCGCGGATGGGCCCGAGCGCAGTCACTGGCTGGTGCTGATGCCCGGTCTGGGAGGCAGTCCTGATCATTTTCGCTGGCTTGGACGTGCTCTCAGCAGTCAGGGATGGCCTGTTCTGGTTCTCGAGCATCCAGGCAGCGATGCACTTGCCGTGCAGGCCCTGCTCGAGGGCCGCCGCCCACCTCCGGGTGCCGAAGTGCTGCCTGAACGCCTCAGAGACCTGGAAGCAGTGCTGGCAGCTCGTGAACGAGGCGTGTTCGAACTTCCAGGCCGTCGACTGGTTCTCGGTGGCCATTCCCTTGGGGCGCTGACGGCTCTGCTTGCCGCCGGTGCAGGGCCGGAGGCAGGCCTTGGCAAACGTTGCGGTCAGGATCTCAATGATCTGCCCATCAGCAATCTGTCGCGACTTCTCCAGTGTCAGATCGAAGACGTGTCGCTTCCTTCCGTGCGTCCGCCTGAACAGCTGGCGGGAGTGGTGGGTCTCAACAGTTTCGGCAGCCTGCTCTGGCCGAAGCGCATTCCTCTGCCTGACGATGTTGCCGTGTTCCTGAGTGGCGGCACTCTGGATCTGATCACTCCGCCGCTCAGTGAGCAACTGGGACTGCTCAGGTCTCTGCCAGCCAATCCGGCAACGCGGGTGGTGCTGGTTGAAGGGGCCAGCCATTTCTCCCCTGTTCGGGTGGAGGGTCAGAGCGGCGGCGGCCAGGGTGAAGACGTTTTCCAGCTCGGTGAGGAACTGGTGGGTGTTCAGCCTCTGAGGGTTCAGGCGCAGCTCGAAACGGAAATCGTGCGCTTTCTTCTGGATCTTGAGCGGGGGCGGGTCCTCGGTTCCCTGCAGGGTGGCGTGGAGCACCTGCAGGTGGGGGATCTGCATCTGCACCGCCTTGATCAGAGCGGTGCAGCCCGCTTCCTGGATTGAAATCCAGGGGTGATGGCTGCACTGGTGCTGATCAGTAACGCACCCTTGGATCAAGAAGAGCGACGAGCAGATCAACGGCCACACTGACGAGCACAACCAGGGCGGCCACCACCACGACGATTCCCTGCACCACCGGATAATCGCGCTGGTTGATGCTTTCCTGCAGCCGCAGAGCGATGCCTGGCCACGAGAAGGTCACTTCGATCAGCAGTGCACCTCCGATCAGCGAGGCGACCGTGATGCCGGCAATCGTCAGCACCGGAAGCAGTGCGTTGGGCAGTGCATGCTGAAGAATCACCTGGGTTTCACTCAGCCCCCGGCTTCGAGCTGCCTCCACATAATCGGAACGGAGACTGCGATTGAGGTTCAGTCGCAGGGCATTGGTGAAGACACCGCTCAGCAGCAGTCCGAGAGTGCATGCCGGCAGCACCAGATGACGAAGAGTCCCTTGAAGAGCAGCCCAGTCACCGCGCACGACACTGTCGGCGATCAGGAAACCACTGCCGTCCGGCGGAACCATTCCTGGGGGGAAGCGCCCGCCGACCGGCAGCCAGCCGAGAGTCACGGCAAACAGCAGCTGGGCCAGCATGGCCACCCAGAAGGGGGGCAGGGCATAGGTGCCGATCCCGTAGAAGCGGCCCGCCAGATCAACCTTCCCTTCTGATCGGGCGATGGCTGTGAAGCCCACTGCGAGACCTGTCACCGCTGCCACCAGCAGGGCGGTGATGCTTAATTCCAGGCTGGCAGGGAGCGCCTCTCGGATGATCCCGCTCACGGGTTCCTGGTTGATCAATGCCTGGCCGAGATCGCCATGCAGCAGTCCACCGAGAAAATCGAGGTATTGCTTCACCAGGGTCTGATCCAACCCAAGACGTGCTCTGAGAGCTGCCTTGGCCGCTTCGGGGGCACGGCTTCCGAGTACGGCATCCACGGGGTCGCCGGGGGCCACACGCAGCAGCAGAAACACCAGGCTGGCGATCAGCCAGAGCATCACCGGAGCCAGTGCCAGCCGCGTCCCCGCGTAGCGAAGCAGCTCACGGCTTCGTCCCATCAGCGCACCTCCTGCAGCCGTGCCAGCACGACCTGCCCGTTGCCATCGAACTCCGGAGTGGCCAGTTCTGTGCTGCTCCAGGCTCTGGGCGTCACCAGCCAGACGGGGATGTAAGCGGCTCCTTCGGCGGCCATGCGCTCCACGTTCTCCAGATCACGCTGTCGATCATCTCCTCTGCTGCGGTCTGACCTCAGAAGAGTGCTTTCCAGGCCAGGTGCGGTCCAGAAACTGCCGCTGATGGCGGCCTCTCCTCGCTTGCAGACGGATCCCTCCGATTCCCTGCAGCTGAGCAGTGGCGCCAGGTAGGCCTCAGGGTCGGGATAGGCGCCTCTCCAGTCGAGCATCACGGCCTGGAAAGCACCCTCTCCCAGCTGCCGGTACACGGTTGTGGACTCGACGCCGTCGAGTTTGAGCGAAAGGCAGTCGGACAGGTCGCGTTGGATCTGTGCCTGCCAGGTGAGTGCCATCAACCGGTCAGCAGGCACATTTGACCTGTAGGTGAAGGGCAGGTCGAAGACCCTGCCGTTGCAGTAGCCCGCCTGAATGAACAGGTTTCTGGCTCGAGCGGCGTCATGCCGAGGCCAGGGTTTGACATCCCCTCCCGGGAGGCCTGGTGGAACAAGCGAATACAACGGGGGCCGCAGACCGTGACTGACTCTCTTGTTGATCAGGTCCCTGTCGAGACTCAGGGCCAGAGCACTGCGCAGTGTCGGATTCTGAAGTGGTTCCGCATTGCTCAGCAGCGTGATGTAGCCGATCACGAGAGCCGGCCCCTGTCCTTCCCTCAGGCGTCCTTCGCCTGCCATGCGATTCAGGGCCAGGCGCTGATCCTCGTCGATCGAGTCAGAGAGAAGAACATCCACTTCCCCACTGCGCATCGCCCCGAACAAGGCGGTCGAATTGCTGAGATAGATCAGATCGAGCCCTGCATTGCTGGGCGAAGCTCCCCAGTAGTTCCTGAAGGGTTCCAGACGCTGCTGAACAGCTCTGAAGCTGGTCAGCTGGTAGGGCCCGGTGCCGATGAATCGGTCATTGAGAAATCGGTCCTGATGGTTCCGGTAGGCCGTGGGCGACACCGGGGTGAGGTTGGTGGCGGTCAGAAGATTCTCAAGAGAGCTCGAGGGTCGGCTCAGGCGCAGGCGCAGTCGGTAGGTCTCAGGCGCCTCAACCGCGGTGATGCGATCGCCGACCACGTAACTGAGAGTGCCGATCTCCAGAAATCGACGCAGGCTGAAGGCCATCGCCTCCGCATCAAACCGGGTGCCGTCATGGAAGAGCACGTCCTCCCTCAGCGGGATCGTGACGGTGCGACCTCCATCACTGATCTCCGGGAGCGCTGATGCCAGAGCTGGCGTCAGCGTGCCTTCCGCGGATCGTTTGTAGAGGGTGTCACCGAGGGCACTGAGCAGCTGCAGGGCGCCGAAGGTGCTGGCCTGAGCCGGATCGAGAGAGGTGATGCGCCCCGCACTGGCCACGGTGATCCGATCACTGCTTCTGCTCGGCTGACAGGCGCTCTGGCTCAGGCACAGTGCCAGAGCACCCACGAGCAACAGCAGTTGCCTGCAGGGCCTGGAGAGGGAAGCGAAGCGCAACCGCATGCGTTGATCGATCACGCCACCAGTGGATGCAGACGCAGCCATTCAAAGGCCGAGGCGCCTCAATCGGTACCTGATGTGGAAGTGATCTGGTCGAGAGTGACTTCGAACACAGGTGAACCCTGCGGTTTCAACGGCCACTGACGAACCCAGCAGCGGTCATGGTCGCCGTCGATGCCGATCACCTGAAACAGGCCGCTGTCACTGCGCAGCTTGATGCAGTCTCCCTGATGGAGTCTCATGACTGTGCGGGATTCCGACTGATTGCAGCGTTGCCCGTGGAGAACAGAGAGTTCGTTCGGCATGAACGTTTTGCAGCATGAATCCGCGATTGCGAACCAAAGCTGTGATGGTTCTTACAACTCTGCCTCATCCGAGGGGCTGATCGCCAGGTCTGAGTGCGTCTTTTGATCCGCCGAAGCTGTCCGCAGGGCTCAGAAGCAGCCGAAATGGGCCGCAAGGGACCGGACTCCAGGGAGTGAAGCGATTGACTCCAGAGCGTTCTGCATGGCTCCATTGTCGACTTCATGGGTGATCACCACGATCTCGGCCCCTTCATCACAGGCATCGAACTGAACGATGGACTGAATGGAGACGCCCTGTTCTCCGAAACAGCTGCCGATCCGGCCGATCACGCCGGGAGCATCTTCCGTGTTGAAACGCACATAGTTGCGCTGGCGAA
>CAYWOE010000099.1:0-4870 GCA_964459855.1 uncultured Synechococcus sp.
ATGAGTACTGGGCGATGCGCGAACCCGCTCAGTATCACCAGCAGCTTCCCTGCTGTGATCTGAAAAATGAGGTGGATGCGACAAGGTCGAGCTGCCAGCGTTGAGTCGCCGGAGGCTGCTGCACGTTTTCAGTCGTCTTTCAGCAGGATCATTTCAGCCATTGCCCGTTCGCTGCCACAGGAGGCTGTCCTGGCTAGGGGTTGGTGAAGGTCCTCCTGAGGGTGCGCGGCATGTCTGTGATCAATATCTCCGGCGACAAAGCCCCGAAGCTCGATCGGGTGTCCGAGCACTGGCCACGCACCATCCAGCAGTACTGGCGTGATCAGGAAAACCGCCAGAAGTCTCTTCAGGCCAAGCTTTTGTCGGAATCGCTGCGCCTGCAGAGTGTGCCAAGGTCACGCAAGCAGATCTTCGCCAAGCGGCAGAGCTTTGTGGTGCCCTGTCACACCGTGCGGGCGTGAGCCACGGATCAGCGACAGGCGGCAAGCTTGCTTTTCGCTGCCTTCAGGGCCTCCTCACAGGCTGACCGGTCCTCCCTGTCGATATCCCCCTGGCTTCCGTTCAGGCGGGCTTCAAGAAACGCGATTTCCTCAATCCAGTGGTGGCGGTCTTCAGATTCAGTGCCCATGGCTGACTGACTTTCGCGGCTGGTGTGGCAACTACCATCCCAGCACTGTGTGTGTTCCGATGTCGTCGGTTGTTCCGGAGGATTTTGATTACTCAGCATCGATCTCGTTTCTTGAGATCAGGGATCAGTTGCCTTTGATCGATCCTGAAAACCTCTCCATGCAGGATGTTCTGACCATCCTGCTGCATCTGTTTCAACAGAAACCGGGCTTTGTGGATCGAGGCCATGACACCAACAATGCGGAGACCGCCTGGGTCAATGCCTATCTCTTCCGACTGACACCAGGCCTTGATGATCAGGGCCTGGAGGGATACGTGATTGAGTGCATCGGATCGAGTGTCGATCGCATGGCTGAACTGCTCTGATTCAGCTCAGTTCTTGTCGGGGCGATCAATCAGTTCACACTGATTCAGCCCCTGGGCATTGGGATCAGCTTCCTGGAGGCGATGAAGAATGTTGCGCAGATCGGCACCTGCAAGCTCCCCGTTGGACTCCCATTTCAGGCTGGTTCCGCGTCGATTGTGAACGGTGTCGTTCATGAGTCCTCCGGAGCGTCTGCACTTTCGGTGATCAGGGGTGCCCTTCAGCACCCCTGCGCAAAACCCTTAAAGGAAGTTAAAAGTGTGTCTGTTGTTACCTTTCGCGGGCGGAGCGCTGTTCAGCCGAAGCCTTTCGCCTGCGCCTGTTTCGACAGGCTGCGCTGCTGTGGGCTGAACAGAGCCTTGCGTTCGATGGCCTCTCCCACATGAGGTGCTGTCTCCACGCCACTGACCAGCATGGCCTGATGCCGGGCCTTTTCCTCGTCTGATCCGGTGTCGCTCTGCAGGTAGGCCGTCACGCAGGCCTGGGCTGTGTCCGTCGCTGCGAAGAACAGCGTTCCCGGGCCTCTGCGTCTGCGGGTGAGATTCCTGGCCAGACGCCGCTGCTGCATTCCAGCCCAGAGCTGGCCTGGATTGCGGGTCATGTAACCGTTGAGGCTCTGTGCATCGGTGTCCTCGCTCAGTGCCATGGATGTTCCATCCACAAAGTCGCTCAGCAGAGTCACCACCGCCATGCGTTGTCGTGCAAACGTTCAGTCTGTTCCTGCAGGAGGGCGGACTCCGAGAGCGCTGCGGCTGAACCAGGTCTCCATGGCTGCGACCCGATCCTCCTCAATCAGATCGGCAGGCTCCAGAGCGAAATCAAGACGTCGTGCCAGCGACACCACCTCGGAATCGCTGGCACAGGCGTGCAGTTCTCGGCGTAGTGATGCACTGTGTTCAAGCGCATGCACAAAGCCACGCAATGCTTCTCTGCTCATCGTGACCAGCCCCTCTCGGCCTGTTTCTCCACAAATGCGGCGACGTCATCGATTTCGCTGACACTCAGCTTGCCTTCGTAGGAGGGCATGGCGTTCTTGCCGTTCTCGATCTGGTGTTCGATGGCTTCGATCGGATCCTGACCATAGGAGTCGAGATAGGCCTGCAGATCTGCCTGGCTGAGGGTGCGGCTGGCCCGGATCACATTGCCGCCACCCATGTGGCAGGCAGCGCAGTTGCTGGAGAACAGCTGGGCACCATGCGAGAGATCCGGGTCAGCCATCGCTGCAACCGGTAGAGCAGAGCCGAGGCTGATGCAGAGGCTGAGGAAGAGAGACAGTGCAGAAGCAGGGTTTGGCATCCCGTGGCGTTGATCCCTACGCCAAACCTATCCATCAACACCAGCATGAAAAGACCCCGGAGTGAACGTTGACAATCCGGGGTCTGAATATCTTGAAACCTGAGAATCAGGCGTTGAAGGTGTGAATCACTCGACGATCACCTGGCCAACCATGCCGGCACCGCGGTGGGGCTCGCAGTAGAAGTCGTAGGTACCGGCTTCACTGAAGGTCTCTTCCCAGGATTCACCGGGAGAGAAAGCCAGGTCAGTGTGGCTGTACTCATCGTGGCCTTCAAAGACGGCATTGTGAGGAGCCATCTTGTTGTTGACGAACTTGACGGTGTCACCAGCCTTGATCGTGACGGAGCTGGGTTCGAAAGCGAGCATTCCGGAGTCGGCTCCGAGCTTCACCTCAACGGTGGCGGCACTGGCGGAAGCAACACCCACTGTGCAGGCAAGCACAAAAGCGAGGGCGGTGTAGAAGACTGATTTCAGGCTCTTCAGCATGACGGCTGTTGAAGTTGCCTAATTATAAGCGCATCTCAAGGCGATCCTCGCCTCGGTAAACCTGAATCCAACAGCACGGATTCAAGGTCTGGGGCATGGCTTTCCTCGCCGAAGCGCTCCGGCCCGGTCACCGGTTCGTGAATGAAATGGCGCTGGCGAATGGAGAAGCGATCCCAGGCATTGACCTCGATCGGCAGCACCCGGATCAGCGTTTCGATCAACCAGGGCCAGAGCGGCACACCCGGCGTCGGTCGAAGTCCCCGCCAGCGACAGAGGCTGGCCACCGCCGCATTGACGCTGATCGCTTTCTGACCCATCACGATCCTGCGCACAGCCCCCTGGCCGGGTTCGCTGTTGCGCTGATGCGGGTGGGTGGCGAGCTGCCCGCAGATCGCCGCGATGTCAGCCGCATGGATGAAATGAAAGCTGGCATCAGCACGCAGAAATCGCGCCAGCCAGAGCCATCGGCTGGCCTCCACCAGTCCTTCGGTGAGATAGCTGGTGGGAAATCGGCTGCTGCCGTCAACGCGTCCTCCAAACACCAGGGTGGGAAAAACGGCAACGATTCTCTCGGCGAGAGGATGCTGCTCAAGATCCTTCAGACACTGGGCCTTGGTCTGGATGTATTCCGTGCCGTAGGCCAGTGCCTCCGTCAGCGGCTGCAGGTGTCGATCCAGGATGCTGGCCGTTGAGAAATAGGTGATCTGTTCGATCACGGAGGGATTGAGCAGTGACAGCATTCGCTTCACGGCCACCACATTCACCTGCTGGGCTCGCTCGGGATCACCCCATGCGGTGGCCGTGTGGATCACGCGACTGACGCTGGCCAGTTCAGCCGCGAAGCGATCAGCCTCGCGGAGGTCTCCAACAAGCAGCTGGATCCTGGGATGGTCCGCTGACACGGCCGTGAGTTTGCTGGGATCGCGCAGCCACAGCAGCAGTTCGGCGTCGCTGTTGTCCAGCAGCCAGGATGTGGTGTATTGACCGACGCAGCCGCTTGCGCCTGTGATCAGGATGCGCGCCGGAGTGGTTGTCTGGCTCAAGCGAGAGCCCCGACCCTGTCCATCACGCTCTTGCCGGCGGTGAAGAAGGCGGCACCGTTCTCCTCAGGAGTGCCGGGAAGGATGCCATGGCCGAGGTTGAGAATGTGGCGGCGGCCGCGGGCCTTGCGCACGCAGTCATCGATTCGCGCCTCGATGGCCTGTGGTGTCCCGAACAGCAGTCCGGGGTCGACATTTCCCTGCACGCCGATGTGTTCAGGGAGCCGTGAACAGGCTTCCGCCATATCCACCGTCCAGTCGAGGGAGATGATGTCCACACCTGTCTGGGCCATCCGCTCGATCACGCCGGCACTGCCGGAGATGTAGAGGATGAACGGGGTGTCGGGGTGAGTCTGCTTGACCAGGTCGACCACCTTCTTCTGATAGGGAGCTGCAAAAACGTCGTAGTCGGCAGGGCTGAGCTGTCCGGCCCAGGAGTCGAACATCTGCACCACCTGAGCACCGGAATCGATCTGGTAGCGCAGGTAGCTGGCTATGGACTCCGCGAAGTGGTCGAGCAATTTGTGCAGCAGTTCAGGCTCACGGAAAGCCATGGCCTTGATCACGGCGTAGTTCTTGCTGCTCTTGCCCTCCACGACATAGGCCGCCAGGGTCCATGGAGCACCAACGAAGCCCAGCACAGCGGCTTCGTTGCCGACGCTCTCGCGCAGGCGACCCAGCACTTCGCCCACGAAGGGCATGGATTCGCTCGGAATCAGGGGACGCAGAGCATTGACCTGGTTGATGTTGCGGATCGGCTCACCGATCTGAGGCCCCTTGCTTTCGATGATGTCGAAGTCGATGCCCATGCCGGGCAGCGGAGTGAGGATGTCGGAGAACAGAATCACGCCATCAGGCTTGAAGGCCCTGAAGGGCTGCATTGAGATCTCGTAGGAGAGATCCGGGTTCTCTGAGCGTTCGCGGAAGCTTGGGTGCTGATCCCTGAGGTCGCGGTAGATCTTCATGTACCGGCCGGCCTGACGCATCATCCAGACCGGAGGGCGCTCCACCGCTTCACCACGGGCTGCACGCAGCAACAGAGGCAGAGAGTCGCTCA
>CAYWOE010000100.1:0-4795 GCA_964459855.1 uncultured Synechococcus sp.
TTCTGATCGGTGTGATCGGAGTGCTGCTGCTGGCGGCTGCGGCCTATGAGTACTCACTGGTTCAGGGGCTGGCACCGGCAACCTGAGTGCAGCAACCTCACTGCTCGGGACTGCAGGCATAGCTGACAATTGATCCCCTGCGCTGGCGGAAATCCGGATGCTCAGGATCCTCCACCTGCCACCACCAACGCCCGTCGGTGTAGCTGGGAGCACCGGCATTGTTGGTGCGAGGCAGCTGAAGGGTGACGCCTCGCCAGCTGAGCAGAATCACATCGCCGGGCACGGTTCCGTCAGCGATGTTGGGGATCGGTTGGTCCATGGTGCCGAATGCGTCACGCCCCAGCTGAATCGGTTCCGCTGTGAGCCGGTCGCCATCGCAGATCCAGGCCGCTGACACAGGCACCACGCCTGTGAGCATCACCATCAGCAGCGGCAGTGACCACATCAGCCAACCGACCAGCAGCTTCTGACATCGCTGTGACTGATCCACGGCAGCGCTGCGAAAACGACAAAGTGACAATGATGCACCCCTGCGCAGTTCATCTCCAATGCTCCCTCCCTTCGTTCCCTTCTGTCCGATCAGTGCGGCCAAGATCGCCGGGCTCAAGGCCACGGTGACGCTGCTGCTGATCATGCTGTTCAAATCCAAGCTGCTGCGCGTGAAGATGTCGCTGCTTGGCTCCCTGATCGGCCTGATCCTGCTCACTGGTTTTCTGTTGAGCACAGGTGTGCTGACCCTGATCGCTGGCGGAGCCGTGGCTTACGCAGCCAACCAGAACAAGTCATGAGCGAGGACGCACCCGCACCGTCGACACTGCCGGGTCGTGCTCAGGTTCTGGCCGCATCAGCCGGTTGGGTGGCTGTGCTGCTGAATGTGCTCCCCGGGCTTGGTGCCGGATATCTGTATCAGCGTCGCTGGAAGGCCTACTGGACCACTTCCGCTCTGGCAACAGCCTGGTTCGTGGCAGGCGCCGCACTTGGACAGGGAACGGGATTGGAGGCTGACCCACGCAATCAACTGGTGGGTCTGATCGGCCTCGTGCTGCTGGCAACCATCACCGCAGCAGAAGCAGGCCTCGCGGTGAAGCGTGTCCGCAATGCCGACTGAGCGAAGGCTGCAGGGCGGGGAAATTCTGCGTTTCTGGTTCGAGGAGTGCAGACCCTGGCAATGGTTCCGTCAGGACCCAACGTTTGATCAACGAATCAGCGAACGGTTCGGACATCTGGTGCAGGCAGCTCAGGCACAACGGCTGGCTCACTGGGAATTGCATCAGGAGTCAGCACTGGCACTGGTGCTGTTGCTTGATCAGTTCAGCCGTCAGATCTGGCGCAACCAGGCTCGTGCCTATTCCGGCGATCAGGATGCGCAGCGGCTGAGCCGGATGGCACTTGATCGCCACTGGTTGGAGAGAGAACCACAGAGAGCGAGGCGACAGTTCTGGTTGATGCCGCTGTTACACGCCGAATGCCTGGAGACCGTGAACACGGCGATTCCGCTGATGGAACGTTGGGTGGATGCTGCAACTGCCGATGTGGCACGGCGCAATCGCATGATCTTGCTTGAACACGGGCGTTATCCCTGGCGGGATGAGCCCCTTGGGCGGTGAGCATGGCTGACTGCTCATTCAACTGTGATCTCTGCGGGCTGATCGGGCCCGTGCAGTACCGGGTGTGCAGCCAGTCCACACCCCAGTGGAGATTTGTCTGCAGGCAATGCTGGACAACGGTGGTCGAGCAGCAGGGTTACCGCTACGGGGGCACACGCAAAGCGAGTCGTCGAAAGAGAGCACGCGAAACGCCAAGTTCAGTGGAATGTCTCCCTGCCGAGAAGAAGAAAACCAAAGAAACCTGATTGCCGGTCAATCAGACATCGACTCGGCAACCGGAACAATTTCTCGGTTCAATGATCTATTCCTTCAGATCAGTGTGACAAGCGAAGGATCATTGATGTTGAGCAGCAAGAGCATCTGATCACCGCCTGCGCCATAGGACAGGCCCTGAGCAGTGGCCATGAAGCCACCGCCGGCGACGCCTTGAACACGATCTTCTCCTGCGGTGTAATCCTGAACGACGGCAACACCAGCACCGGCAACGGCCTGAAAAATATCTGCGCCTTTATCGCCCCACACCGTGCCGGCACTGACTTGCAGAGTGTCATTCTCGGAGCCTCCGCGGTAGGTCACACCATCAACGCTTCCGGTGACGATATCCATTCCTCTGTTTCCATTCACCCAGCTACCCGGGCCTGCACTGAAGACCTGCAAACGATCGTTGTCGGCACCACCCAGGTATCTGCCTTGCCCGCCACGCAGAATGATGAGGTCTTCGCCGTTATTGCCATTGGCAAAATTACTGGAACCACCAGTGACTTCAAGGACATCATTACCGGAGAGCAAACCGATGTTGAAGCTCTTGGATAAATTCAATAAATCAACACCATTTGTGTAATATCGACGGCCATTGATTGAGGAGTTTTCAATCGATCCCGCAGCATTGGAACTTCCTGAACTGCTTGAATCATTGGTCGGTTGACTGGAATCAGGCCCTGCAGGATCGTCCTCAGAATCATCAGTTTCTCCGCCAAAATCATAATCGTCGTAATAATAAAGGGTTTCTGAATAACTCAAAGTGCTTTCAAAATTGAAATACATTGGTTCGCAGATTTGATTATCAGAAAATTTAACGGCCCCCACCCGGTTTCGTGGATGCGTCAATTGCTACGAGTGCATTGCCTGCGCTAATTCAGCTCCATCCCTTTGCAGGGATGGCAAGCGAACACAGAACAGAAAATCAGTCATGGATTGAAAAAACACCAGTCACTGCAAAGGACCTGGGGCAGCAACCAGCCAGCGAGGTCCGCCCAAACGGGTGGGTCATGCGGCTGGAAAACGACCCCTCGCCATCGATCATCCATGTTCTGACAAAATAATTTTGAATATTGAGCCGTGATCGAAGAAATGAATTAATCTCCTGAAGCCTGATTCATATTCAATGAAAAAGTTGAATGCCATATGCTTAACAGCGATGAAATTGCTTGGTATTTCTTGGCTCTTTATTGCTTCATTTGCCATTCTTGATGTTCTTTATCATGAAAGCAGCAATAACGAGTACTTAAAGGCGTGCCTGCGTTATCACAAAGGGATGATGATGGTATTGGATGATGAAGCCGCAGATAAAATCAGGCTCGAATTCCTGCCTGGTAGTGACACTCATGATGTAGCGTCATTGATGATGAGTCGTTTCTATAAAGACAATGCATATGCCTGGCAGCAGTGCATGGGTAAGCCTCACTAAGTGCATTCGCCAGAAACAAACCATTCTCCAGCCAAGTCGATCATCGCCAGGTTCAATCTGCCGGATAAGGCAAACCAGCACGCAAATCCAGTGATGGCAAACGCTGCGACTACCCGGATCAAGAGACCGGCGCCACCGATGAACTTGTCCCGCCCGCATGCCTCAAAGTCAGGACCTGGTTTGCATGAGGGCTCTACTGCTCTGAAACCCTGATCGCGCCATGCGAGGACGTAGGAAATCGCCAAGCCTGAATGGACAGCTTTTGTCAGGACTAGCCAATGACAGGGAAGTTCGTCACCACCTGGGCTGACAACGCTTCCACTCGCGGGTCTTGAGCATGGATTCCCAGGCTTCGATGGCGTTATGGCGCAGCATTCGCCTGACAACAGGTTGGCCACCGCCCCGCAGCGGTCTGGTCTCGACGATGACCCACTGAGCGTGGGCAGTCGGATTGTCGTTTCTGAAACTGCAGACCTTTCCTTCCTGATCGTTCACCAGCCAGCCGACACCGTTCTTCGGTGCATGGCGATCAACTAGCGGGCGGTCTTTGTTCGGCATAGCGCCATGATGGCGAAACAAGCAGGGGGACCACCAGCGATGCTGGCAGCTGACCAATCGCTTTCTTTTGCACTGGATCTTGCACTAACCGCAAATCAAAAACAGGAATTTGAGGGCAAGATTTCGCTGAAACTGGCGGCGACAACAAGTTTTTAAGAAGCCCTAGCTCAGCTCAACCCCCTTCCCGCGATAGAAAGCAAATCGCTCACGGATGTTGTCGGCCTCAGGTTTCGGCGATTCATAACTCCACACGGCATTGCTGATCACCTGATCGGCCAGCACCACATCCCAGTAACGGGCAGTCCCCTTCCAACCGCAGACAGTGGTGTGCTCAGACTCTCTGAAGAACTCCTGACGCATGGCCTTTCGGGGGAAGTACCAGTTCCCTAGCTCTAGATCTAGTATCTAGCGCGTTTTGCTGAGATCCCAGTCCACCACAAGAAATAAATAAATATAGATAGTGGCTGAGTTTATTGTTAACGGCCTAGCCAGAGAATCAGAGACTATGCGTATGTGAAATGGTACAGTACATATAGCCACACTAAGTACCCCCCACTGGGGTGCAAATAGTGCTGCCGCTACTGCGTATAGGCTTGACTAATTTCTGTCATTTTTAATTGAGTCTGCTATAAATAAAGAAAGACTCACAATTAATGAAATTCATTCTCCTAATCTCTGCTCTTATCGTCTCTGCTATACCACTCCAAGCGCAGCAACAAAGATTTGATGCAAAGGAAGAGGCCGTCTTTCACGCTGGCTCGATATTTGGTGCAGGGATGACCTATTGCAAATTCCTGGCAGAAGGCAAAGTTACAGACAAGGAAAGACAAAAACAAATGTCGAACTTACTCAATAATTATAAAACTGAGACAGTGGCTAAAGATTATGGAGACTTAATCGATACAGTTTATGCTAGTGCCATGGTTTGCGATTAGAGGATCTA
>CAYWOE010000101.1:0-4766 GCA_964459855.1 uncultured Synechococcus sp.
GAGTCAGCCACAATTCCGCACCCGGCATGGAGACGCAGTTGTTCGTCTTTGCGCAACAAGGTTCGGATCAGGATATTGCTGTCGAAACGACCATTCCAGTCAAGATGCAGCAGCGACCCGCAATAGGGACCGCGGCCCTGAGCTTCCAGCTCATGCAGTCGCTGGCAGGCCCTCAGTTTCGGTGCACCCGTGATTGAGCCTCCCGGCCAGCTTGCCTCCAGCAGATCCACCCAGGTGGTCTGCGGCTGCAGCTGGCCAGTCACGACTGAGGTGAGGTGGTGAACGCGGGCATAGCTCTCAAGACGTACGAGTTCAGGCACCTGAACCGAGCCCGGACGGCAGACACGCCCGAGATCGTTGCGTAGCAGATCGACGATCATCACGTTTTCGGCTCGATCCTTCGCACTGCAGACCAGATCCGCTGCGAGGTCATCGTCGATGATTGGGTCGGTATGGCGCGGCCGCGTGCCTTTGATCGGCCGTGTCTGCACAGCACCATCGGTCTCCACCTGCAGAAACCGCTCCGGTGATGTGGAGAGGACGGCCTCCCCCGCCGCAGCACCGTTGCCAATCAGCACACCACTGAAGGGAGCAGGGCATCGATCGCGCAGCCTCCCATACAGCTCCAGATTGCCCACGCTGGGACCGATGCTGCTGCTGGTGCAGCTGGTGAGGTTGGCCTGGAACAGGTCGCCGCTGGCTATCAATTCACGGATCCTGCTCACGCCAGCCATGTAGCTGGAGCGGTCGCTGTGCCGATGCCAGCTGCAGCCCAGCATTGGCCAACGGCGTGGATGACGTTCTTCAGTGCTCAGTGTTTCCAGGTGCCTGACCATGGCGGCGTGGCGTTCGGGGTCGATGCCTTCCAGATGAATTTCTCTGGACTGGAGGTCAAAGCGCAGCACGGGGTCGTGTCGTGCGATCCAGAGAGTTGCCATCACATCGCGACGCCAGGGGTTGGTGGGTTCTGTCCAGGCGGCAGCGTCGTAGCTCAACCATCCGGTCCAGTGGCCGGCACTGAGATGCCGCAGGGTCGCGAAGGGATTGGTGGCGCCGGGGTCACCCGGCAACCCCCGGCAGCAGTGATGCTCCACAGGATCGGCAGCCAGGGTGATGTGCCGTCCCAGCTCGCTGCCATCACCATCAAGCCAGATCAGGCCCTGCTCCCCGTGGATGCAGGCAAGGCTTTCAGCAACCAGCGTGGGATCGCGCCATGGAAAAGACCTGCTCAGCAGGGTCATCGGCTCACGCTGCTGCACAGGTCGGGCCGACCCGCATCGCGCAGTGCCGCATCACGAATGCGACAGCTGTCACAGACGCTGCATGGTTTGCTCCCTCCGCTGTAGCAGCTCCAGGTGGATCGGATGGGCACACCCAGGCGCAGGGCTTCCTCCACGATCCGTTGTTTGCTCCACTCCACCAGAGGCGCCCAGAGTCTGGGTCCATGGCCTTCACGTCCCACTTTGCTGCTGAGGTCGGCAAGGGTCTGAAAGGCTGCCAGGTAGTCGGGTCGACAATCGGGATATCCCGAGTAGTCGACGGCGTTGACCCCGAGCACGACGCGATCGGCATTGCGAGCTTCCGCCAGGCTGAGGCCGATGCTGATGAACACCGTGTTGCGTCCCGGCACATAGGTGGTTGGGATGACTCCCTCCTGCACGCCATCGGTTGGCAGTGTCTGCTGCTGATCGGTCAGTGACGATCCACCCCAGCTGGCCAGATTCACGCTGATGGTGTGGTGTTCCGCCAGATTCAGAGTTTCGGCGATTTCGTTGGCCGCTTGCAGTTCACGACGATGGCGCTGGCCGTAATCAAAGGAGAGTCCGATCACGCGTCCGCCGGCTTCGATCGCCAGGGCTGCCGCTGTGGCGGAATCCAGTCCGCCTGACAAGAGGGCAATCGCTGTGAAATCGGTCATGCTGAGCATTCTGTTGCCCATGGGGTGATGACGAAGCCTCCGCATCAGCTGTTGAAACCGATCACAAGCCTGGCTGGTGGCTTGTCTCTGGTCCTGCTCGTCTCAGCACCCGGTGGTGCCGTACCCCGGCTGGATCTGAGTGGATATCCCGATCCTGCACCGGGGCTGACGCGTTGGGTGATACAGCCCCCGGGTCTGCTTTCCAGGAGCTCCGATCCAATCATCTCCGCGAAACCGATCGACTGGCGCATTCAGCTGATCGTGGGCCAGACGGTCATGCTCGACTGCAATGCGCAACGGCTCACAGGTTCTGGGATGACCATGCGCTTGTTGCCGAAAGCCACGGGTAAAGCTCTCTTTGAGGTGAAGGGTCCGGTCGCTGTGATCAGCACCAAGATGGCCTGCCCCGATGATCAGTCCACCAGACAATCCTTCCTGTCCCTGGGCAAACAGCCTTATCTCGTGCCCTACAACGCCTCCTGGCCGATTGTTGTGGATCTGCCAGAGACCCTTCAACTGCGCTGGAGGATCTGGAAAGCCGAGACCCGCCAGCAGAACGGGATGAAGCTCTAGATCGACTCAGTCCGGAAGCAGCGGTCCAAGGTCCATGGCAAAGGCCTGGCGACCCTCCAGTCGTCTGAGCTCAACGTGAAGATGGTCGGTGCTGGCGGAGCCGCTCCGGCCCACACGGCCGACGCGGTCGCCGGCATGCACCAACTGTCCGATGCGAACGTCCGAGCTCTGAAGATGGGCATACAGCGTCTGCCAGCCGCGGCCATGGTCGAGCAGCACCGTCAGTCCATAGCCGCTGATCGATCGCACCAGCTGCACCCGGCCTGAAAGCATTGCCAGCACCGGCGTTGACGCTGGAGCGATCAGGTCATGGCCCACGTGCATGCGCCAGCGTTGGCGATGGTCTGAGTAACGCCAGCCGTAGGGCTGCACTTCCAGGGCGGGTTGCGGTAGGGGATAGACAAGACGCAGTGTTTCGCCTTTGCGAAACGGTCGGTGCGAATCGGGTAGTCGACGTGGGCGTGACTGGCTCAGCAGGGCGAGATTGGAAACGCCTGTGCGGTCGGGGATTCGTTCCGGTGGTTGAGGTTGTGCATTGACGGTCACAGACTGACCGACAAGGACGACCGCCAGCACAACCGACGGCGGGGTGATCAGCAATATGCGGTTGCGCCGCATCGCAAGTGGAGCCAGTTCCGCTGTTGTATCGACTCAGCGCACTCCTAGCCACTTGTGGTTCTGCAGGCTGAGCCGCCAGCGCCCGTCTCCCTGTGCTTTGGTCACCGCCAGCTGCTGCCCTTCAGGACTGTCCCATCCCGGTTGAACGAGCCAGTGAGCCTGCGGGGCCTGTGCGGCCACCACATCGGCAAACAGCAGATCCGCAGCTTCATGAACCACCACCTTGAGTTCATGACAGCTGGCAAGCAGATCCTGCCTTGGGGGTTTGTGTCGTTTCGGCGAGAGCGTGATCCAGTCGGGTCTGCCACTGAGGGGATCCACGCCGCTGGTTTCAAGATGGATGGGCAGTGAACAACTGCTGCGGATGGCGCTGGTGAGTGGTTCGAGCGGGTGATGCAACGGTTCACCGCCAGTGATCACCACAAATGCCGCGCCCGCCTCAGCCGCCTGCAGAGCATCGCCGGCCAGGTCCTCGACGCTGCGGCGCGGGTGCACATGCGCTGACCAGGAATGTTTGGTGTCACACCAGCTGCACCCCACCTTGCAACCACCGAGTCGGATGAAAAAGGCACTGCGACCTGCATGCAGACCTTCCCCCTGCAGTGAGTGGAAGGTTTCCACCAACGGCAGGCCGTTCATGGACTCGGCACTGTTCAAGGGTTGCGGCTGGTTTCGGGGATGTCGCGGTTGCCAATGGCGGAACCCTGCTGTCGCAGCGCTTCGCTCGGACTTGACGGCAGACGCAGCTGAGCGGCCTCGATCAGACCGCGGAACAGCGGGTGTGGTCTGCCCGGGCGTGACAGGAATTCCGGGTGGTACTGGCAGGCCGTGAAGAAAGGATGCCCCGGCAGTTCGATCAGTTCCACAAGGCGGCCATCGGGCGAGCTGCCGCTGATGCGGTAACCGGACTCGAGGAACAGGCTGCGGTAGGCGTTGTTGAACTCATAGCGATGACGGTGACGTTCATAGACCACCTGATCGCCGTAAAGGCGTTCAGCCATGGAGCCCTCAGCGATCCGGCACGGGTACACACCCAGACGCATCGTGCCGCCGAGATCGACGACGTCCTGCTGCTCAGGCAGCAGGTGAATCACCGCGTGCTGGGTGTCGGGATCGAGTTCTGCGCTTGACGCATCGGTGAGCCCGGCCTGATTGCGTGCCCATTCGATCACCGCTGTCTGCATGCCGAGACAGAGACCCAGGAACGGGACTCGCTGTTCCCTGGCCCAGCGGATTGCGGCCACTTTGCCGTCTACGCCGCGGTTGCCGAAGCCGCCTGGTACGACGACGGCATCCATCCCCTTCAGCAGGTTCTCGGCTCCGTCGCTTTCGATCTGCTCAGCGCAGACCCAGTGCAGGTCCAGTGAGGCATTCTGAGCCAGACAGGCGTGGCGAAGGGCCTCCACCACTGAGAGATAGGCGTCGTTGAGCTGCACATACTTGCCGACCAGTGCCACCTTGACGGTCGGACCGGGGTTGCGCATCCGGTGCACCAGCTGGGCCCAGCCGGCCATGTCGCTTTCATGGTCCTCCAGCTGCAGAACATCGAGCACCTCGCGGCAGAGACCTTCGTCCTCGAGTGTCAGCGGAACGGCATAGATGCTGTCGGCGTCCAGAGAGGGGATGACAGCCCGCTCGGGAACACCGCAGAACCCGC
>CAYWOE010000102.1:0-4717 GCA_964459855.1 uncultured Synechococcus sp.
TGGAAAGACGGCCTAGCTCGCTCGTTTGTGCATTGTTCAACCCATTGCTTGTGAACTAAGGAAGGGGTCGAAGCTTCCGGCTGGAGGCTCCCTGAGGCCTTGGAACAGGGGCCAGAAGTCAGACTGCTTCTGCGATCTGCTGTGGTGGAGTTTCGGCCGCCAAGGGCACCTCCGATTTCGTGACCCCAGTGTCGTTCCGGGTTGCTCCGTTTGGCATCGGTTGAAAAACTCATTGCCTGTTGGAGCCAAAAATTGCATGATGAAGATGCTGTGCTCCAAGTCAGTCGCAGAGTCGCGCTGATCGCTTTTCGTTGCACGAGGATTCGAATCGCAGGCGTACTGCTGCCTGGCTTTTCAGTTCATCTGCTGCTCAGAAGATCGTCCTGTCAACGGCATCAATGTGCCGCAGGCCATGCTCGCCGGCCGTCATTCCCGGATGGATCGGAGGGATTTGCGTCAATGCCAGTGGGCCCGCTGATGCCACCAGTTCCACGAATGAATTCAGTGTTTGCCTCTCAGCAATAGCGGCGATCGATACGACAAAGCCTTTGGTTGGCATGCCAGGCAGCCCAGGATTCATCGGGTCTCGGCCGCTTGTAGATCAACTTCAATGGCCATAAGGTCAAGGTCAGCAGCATCTGCATGAAAATCATTTCAATCCATGCGGCGACATGAATCCAGATGTCTGAATGCCCATCAGCAGATGGCTGGCTGAACAGTTCGGTCATGTTGTTTGTACCGATGCTTCAGTCGTAGCTGATCGACCGCTGTCGGTCATCGGAAATTCAACTCAGCCAATCATCAAGCGATCATCTGCGGATGACATTGCGCTTCAGGAAGATGATGCCTGTTGTTCAGGCGCCCTGATCAACTGAACAGTCCGAACACCTGGTCGAGAATTCCTTTCCCGGTGAAGGCTTCGACGGTGACTCCGATGGCCAGCCCCAGCATGGCCATTCGTCCATTCAGGCGTTCTGTGTAGAGAATCACAGGATCAGCTGTCGTCTGTCTGGGCCCGAGTGGCGAATCTGGAGTCAGCAATTGAATCCGACAAATCAAATATTGAGCAAACCTTAAGGGCGTTGATCGTTGTTCGGCTGTGTCAAAAGCTCGTGCTGTGTCATTTGTGGTTGATGAGCGGATTCAGCTTGTCTTGGCAACGTGTTGCTGAACACAATTTTTTTCCGCGAGCTGCTTGAGTTCGCGTGCTGATGGTCGTTTTTTGGTCAGACTCATCCCAGTGGTCCTCTGCTCGATGCCCAAGGTTTTTTCAGCTGGATTCTCGGTTCCTGTGTTGATGGCAGCGGTGATTTGTGCTGGTGTCAATCCATCCCAGGCACAGGTTCAGGACCGTCGCATCCAGGATGTGATGCGCTGCCAGAGGGTGGAAGAGCGGTTCATTCTGGGGCGGGATCTGGGGCTGAAAGCCGGTTTCAACATGGGCGGCGGTAAGGAGATGCCTGCAGCTGTCCGTCAACGTCTGATCAGTTCAGCGATTCAGGCCATTGATCAGGTGTTCAACTGGCGAGTTGTTGAACAGGACTACGTGCGCATGTATCGCCAGAACTACAGCCCGGAACAACTCGACTACATCCTCGAGCTCTGCCAGCAGCCCGCATACCGCCAGCTGATGTCGGTGGAAGTGCAAATGATCGATGATGCTCTTGCCATCGGTGAGAACTACTCAGCGCAGGTTCAGGAGGCGACGATCAAAGCCTTCCAGGATGCTCTTCGTTGAACGCTGGGATCATCCGGCCTGAGATCATTCACACGGCCGAGGAACTCAAAAGGTTCAGCGGTCAGCCTGCAGGGTGATCAGTTCCGGTCTGTGCGCTGTCTGTTCGGCGGCGGTCGAGACAGGCTTGATCGCCGCCTCGGCAGGATTGCAGCGCATGTCTTTATCGATTTCGTAGAGCAGTGCGAAAGCAAAGACGGCTGCCGCTCCTCCAAGAAACATCCACGTCTGTTTCCAGGAATGTGATTCGCTGAACGACTCGATGTGAATCCACGATTTTTTCGGGTTCCGCCCGTTCATGCCGAGATTGTTCCTGGCTCAAGCATGGCGCCTGATCCGGTCGATGGCACCCGTCATCGAAACTCGAATCACCTGCAGCAACGGTGAGAGGCTGATTCCATAGCCTCTCCTCCCCCGTTGATGACTCTTGAGCGTTCGGCTTTGTTGCTCAGGAATTGTTGTGGGGTGTTCCCCGTGAGCCTGGATAAACCGGTCTGGCCAGCAGTGTTAAGGGCTTCGATTCCTGGGATTTCTTCTGTTGCGCTGCGTTCTTGTTGATCGACGGCATAGCACCAAAAGCGGTTCCTACAGGTGTAACCCAGGTTGGTGCTTTTGTGCACCTTCATGCCGCGTCGGTTCGAGGTGACGTGTCGTCCTCGACCTGTCAGGCGAGCTGCTGATCAGGGATTGCGTCGTTCTGTCGAAGGTGAATTTGTGAGCTGTCGAATGCACCTTTTCCGCTCAGATCCATGCTTTCGCAGTCACATTCTGATGCAGCGGTTTAATCAGCATTCAATCCCTCCGCGTTCATCCCGACTCAAAAAGGGGGACATGCAGTGCAGCCCCCCCCATCTGTTTGTTGATGTTGTCGCTGGAATTTCAGGCCACTGAAATGCTGTAGGGGGCAGCGGGGAAGCTGGTCGGCATGGGATCAATCTTGCCTTCCGCCATCACTTTGGCGCGTTGATACATCTGGCTGTCAGTTGCACCCTGCTTTTCCATGGCGGCAGCGATCACAGCCCAGTTTTGAATCTCGTTAGTCATCGGAACGAGCAATTGATGAACGACCTAAACCATCGCGAAAGTCCGTGCGGTTTGTGATGGAGATACCCGCACAGCCGAAGCTCGCGAAGTGTGCTCGGTCTGCTTACACTCCCCCATCTCAGAAATGGATACTGTTGCTGCTGCTACGTCAAGACAGTGGTTTGACTTGTAATAATTTCTCAATCTTCTTGTCCGTCCCATGAACGAGTCCGTCGCCACCTTTTCGTACGACTTGAACGCTCTGCGGCTTGAATACAAGACAACATGCGACGCCCTGCGCAACTGGCCTGGCGGTGATCCCAACGAGCAGGACTTTCTGGAATGCAAGAAACAGGAGATTTTCAGAGCTCTGGCTGAGCAGTCTCTGCAGCTCACAGTCTGATACAGCCCTGCTTGAATGTTCACGCCGACCGGGATGCTGATACCGCTGTCGTTCTGCGGTTTTTCTGGCGTGTTGACGACTCTTGCTGGTTCAGCTGCGACTGGGCCAGCATGACTCCAATAGTTGTTGTTCCGTGCGTCGCTTCCTTGTGGCTCTCGCCGCTGCATCCTGCCTGCTGAGCTCTCCGGTGACGGCGATTCCGGCCATGGACGATCTGGAGCTCAGATTGCAGGGAGAAGCCAAAGGCTGGCTGGACGCCACCTGCACTTATTACGGTCTGGGTTGGCTCACACCGGATCAGGGGCGCAAGGCACTGAAGCGCCTGATCTTGTTGATCAGGGCTCACTACCTCGATCCGCAGGAGACTCAGCGCGCCAAGACCGCGGCACTGGTCAGAGATCCCGGATGCCAGGCCATCTGGCCGCAATCGCTGGACTGATCAGTCCAGCTTCACGCCGACCTGCATCGAGATGCTGTTATTCACCTTGGGACTGCGCAGCTCGTTGTAGATCGTCTGGCCGTTCAGCGATGTGAACAGCCGCTGATTGTCCATCGGGAAGACCTTCAGTGCGATCGAAAAAATGTTGTTGGTCGAGATCCCGTTGATGTATGCCCCTGTGTAGGTGTTGGTGAGCGTCAGGCTGGCCGCTGAACTGGGTTTCCACTCCAGTTCCGCTCTGGCCGATGAGGCGGCGAATGTCTGTCCGCAGATCGGATCCGCGTTGCAACCACTCCCTCCCCAGATCTGCTGGATCGATGGACCGAGTGACAGTGTGAGCCGTGTTTTCTTGTTTTTGATCAGGTCGTAGCCAACCCCGATCGAGCTGACGAAAAGGTCTGTGCCGGTGGTGTTCAGAGTGTCGTAATTGAAGTTGGCCGCCGCGTAGGCACTCAGTCGACTGTTCAGACTCCTGATGTAGCGCAATTCGCCATCACCTTCATTGGTATCCGTTGTTTTGCTGCTGTCCCCCTGGTCGCGGGAAACCTCATACTGCGCCCGCCCCTTGAGCACCACCTTGTCGGCACCCTCGGTGTAGCTGCTGTCGATCTGGAGCGTTCCCCCGGCGGAGAGGTCGTTGTCGGTGTTGGATCCTGAGACGCCACCCGACAGACTCAGCTTCCACGGTCTGGGTTTCGGTTCGGGCATCAGCGCGGTTTTCGGGATGCTCAGTCGTCCCAGAACCGGGTGCTGCAGCACCGTCGTTGTGTCTGTGCTTTCCGATGGAACCAGCGTTCCGTGCAGCGTGTCGCCGTTGCTCAGCTTGAGGGTGACCTGCTCGGCGACAGCCGCTTGTGATCCCAGCAGAACAAGTCCTGCCGCCATGATCTGGATCCGCCGCAACACAACTTTTCCCTCGGTAACGGGCAGATCTTTTCATAAAACCAAGCCTCTGCTGTTCAGGCCTGCACGACCGGTACCTCGGTCAGTCGTGTGGTGGCGGCCCGGCCCAGGCGCTCCCGCCGCATTGTCCAGCCGGAACGCAGGCCGCAGGCGGCCCATTGCACGGTGCCGCGTCCGTAGCGCCGGTTGAGGCTGTCGATGGTGTTCATCAGTG
>CAYWOE010000103.1:0-4695 GCA_964459855.1 uncultured Synechococcus sp.
ACGATGTGGGCAAGCTTCATGCACCCGACTGGTTCATCGAAAACCAGACCAGTGAGGAGAATCCCCACACCAGGCTGAACGACCCGCTGGCCAGCGCGGGAGTGCTTCAGGCCCATGTGGATGAAGGGCTGAAACTTGCCAGACGTCATCGGTTGCCGCGACCGATCGCCGATTTCATCCCTGAACATCAGGGCACGTTGCGCATGGGATATTTCCTGCATCAGGCGCGTCAGCAGAATCCTCAGATCTCCGAGAAGCGCTTCCGCTATCACGGCCCAACGCCACGCTCGAAGGAAACCGGAATCATGATGCTGGCCGACGGATGTGAAGCCGCCCTGCGCTCAC
Organism: uncultured Synechococcus sp.; assembly: GCA_964459855.1. Lineage (GTDB taxonomy): Bacteria > Cyanobacteriota > Cyanobacteriia > PCC-6307 > Cyanobiaceae > Synechococcus_C. The sequence goes on from CAYWOE010000103.1 coordinate 346, forward strand.
TGCCTCCCGACACCAGTGATCAGGAAGCCCGTGACACCGTGAAACGGATTGTTGAGGCTCGAATCAGTGACGGGCAACTCAGACAGAGCAGCCTCAGTCGGGCGGAACTTGAGCTGGTGATGCAGTCGTTCGTTCGTGTCTGGAGACGAATGCGTCATCGCCGGATTCCCTATCCCATTCCAGCCAAGCGCAGTTTCTCCGCCTGAGCCCAGCTGGGAAGGGCGGCACGCACACGCAAGCGTTGCTGATCGAACGGGTCCTGGAAACTCAGCGCATGAGCATGCAGTCGCATGGGCCCCTCGCAGGCTGAGGGGGCATAGATCGGATCGGAGCAGATGGGAGCTCCTGCGGCGGCAAGATGCGCACGCAGCTGATGAGAACGGCCGGTCAGAGGTCTCAGCCAAAGCCTCCTGCAGTCCGGAGAAGCCGTCCAGCTGCGCCAGAGCGTGCAACAGGGCTTGCCGCGGTGGTGCGGGCCATACATCGGTGGCTGGCGCTGCAGTCGTGCCAGTGGATGACGAAGGCTTCCACTCCTGCCAGGCAGAGGCCTGACCACATCGGCGACGTACAGCTTCTGAACCCTGCGGGCAGCAAACAGCGCAGCGAGAGCTGGAAGGCTTGCGGGGGTTCTGGCCACCAGGATCAGACCCGACGTATCCCGGTCCAGACGATGCACGAGTCGAAGCTCAGAGCAGCAGGCCTGAAGTCGGGTGATCAGGGAATCGCGTTGATGGTCACCAAGACCAGGCTGGCTCAGCAGGCCGGGGGGTTTATCGACCACCAGATACTGCGGACGCTGGAGCACCAGCGAACATCCGGCCAGCTGAGGGAGCGCCTCAGCCCAGGCGTCAAAGCCTGACACCACGGCGATGCGCCGGGCGGCACCAGTAGATCAGCGCCAGCACATTGATCACCCCGAGCAGAACAGGCCACAACCCCATGGTCTGGGGCTCAAGGCCCAGAACCAGGCGGGTGATGCCATAGGGAAGTGTTCCCGCCAGGCTCATCGACAGAGCAACAATGGCCAGAATCACCCCCCAGCGTCGCTGCGCCAGCAGGCCTGCAGAAGCCACGATGCCGACGATCGCGGCCGGCCAGGCCAGAGAAAAGGCGAGCGAGATATTGGTGACTGCGATGCCGGAGGAACCCTCTTCACGGAATGCGAGCAGACCGATCACCGGCAAGGCGATCAGATTGGCCACAAGGCCCAACCAGGTCATCAGCCAGTAGCCGTTGAGGCGCGGACCCATGGAGAGACTCAACACACCAACACACCGTAAGGGGCTCGCCCTACGAAGCTGAAGCATTCCCACCGGGGCGGGCATCCTCATCCAGAACCGTTTCCAGGCTGGCCAGCAACAGAGAAACGGCCTCCTCCCGCTCCAGGACGCCAGTGCAAACCTGGTCAATCCAGCGATGGCAGAGAGTCTCGATCTGATCGATCAGAGGTGCGGCTGCCTGGAGCAGATCGGCGACACGCTGTGATGCCTCCTGATCCAGCCTCAGATTGTCGAGAACGACATAGCGCTGCCCGTCCTCGCCGAGATAGGTGAGCTGTCCATCGAGATCGAGGATCGGCCCTGTGATCGGTGTGACGGGTTCCTCCTCCATGGGTCCTCTCAGGGCGGCGGCACGATGGACTCACTGGACGGATCGATGCTGCGGTCACTCAGACGTTCAGCGCAGAAGCTGCGAAACAGGGCTTCCACTTCATCGGGGGGCATCCCCTGAACCAGCCGTGCCTCGATCTCATCCCGACGCTGAGACTGGTGATAGAGACGCAATTCCTGAAACGTCGTTCTCGACTGGGCCTGTATGCGGGCAAGAGCATTGCCGACCTGATGATCCGGAATCAGGGCCCCGCCATGGCAGTGCTGCATGACATGAGCTGACTCATGGGCAAGAACCACCCAGACCTGCCTTGGATCGTCCTCGATGTTGTTGGCGCAGATCAGCAGTGCATTGCGCGGGGCATGGAAGGCACCCAGAAGTGATGAAGGACAATCCTTGGCCACAAGGGTGTGAGTTCCGGCCCGCCGGATCAGTGCGGCATAGCTTCCGATGCGATCCCAGGTCTCAGCACGCGCCGATCCGGGAAAGAGAGGAGAGACCAAGGCCAGCGACAGCGCAGCGACGACATGCGCTCGAACCGACGGAGCCAGACCCAGCAAACCAACATCTCCAGTCCCTGGTCTCATTCAAGACACGCGGGACGAAATTGGCAGCACCGTCCGCGGGATTCAGAGCATCAGGCGACGCACGCTGTCCACCTTGTCGCGAAACGACTGCGTTCGATCGGTGCGGGTGTTGACGCGAACCGTGGCATGAATCCTTTGAACGCCCTGCGCATGAAGACGCTCATGACAGGCCTTCACGCAGGAGAAGACCTCATCCCACTCCCCCTCAATGGCAGTGCCGTCTGGCCCGAGCTGATGGTCGAGGCCCGAGGCTTTGATCACCCCCTGACACAACGCGATCGATGGCCCGAGCGACACACCGACACCCAGGGGAACCAGGCAGAGATCGACACTTACCCGCACAGACAGCTCCAGTCACCTTCAGTCATGGTTGAACGGGATCCGGGAAGGATGCAAGCGCTGTTCACCAGCGAAGCTGATCGATGCACGGGCGGCACGGCCGGCGAGAACCCGGGCGAGACGGAGCCCCTCAGTGGGCTCCAACCTCATGCCCAGACTCCAAAAGACAGGCCCTGGGATAACCGAGAGTGCGCCATTCCCCGCAGCGGGTCTGCACCTCAAGAGCGATCCCACGCTGAACAACCGACATTGAGCGCCCCTGGCCGGCACACCAGCGACTGGCTGCCGCCTCCGCAGCAGCGATCGACTCATAGGGAGCGTCAAGCACTGGATGAGGCTGGCCGTCCAACGCCACGAGCCTGTAGAGAGGGCAGCCGGGCTCAGGCATTGGACCACTTCCGCATCTGTCTACAGTGTTCCACGGCACGGAGCGACGCGCCATCCCGGATGCTGAGTTCACCCATCCCTGCGTGATGCCAAGCCAAGCTCTCAGCGATGCCTACGAAGCGCTTCTCAGCCGTGCTCCCGCTCCTTTGTTCGCACGTGCGAGACAGCTGTATCTCAACAAATACTGCCTGGACGGGCGGAGCACCGGCAGTGCGCTGCGGCTTTTCGTGGTGCAGGAAAAACTCGACGAACGAGTGGAGGCTGACCCTGAGGCAGGACCACTCGGCAGGATCGCAACACTTCAATCCAGCACGGTGGAGCTGGCACTTGTGCACTGGCAGCGGCATGAGCCTCCTGCACAGCCAATGGTTGAGACCTACCTGCAGCAGAGCTGGCAACTGGAAGACGCACTGATCTCCGCGCAAAACGAGGGCTGGTTCCGCAACGGAGGATTTCAACTGCGGGTCACCCTGCAGCAGCCGCTGATCTGGATCCGAAGCAGCCGCTATCAGGAAACAGATAATCAGACCGGCAGAAGAAAACCCACGAAATCCTGAAGTCACCGTCACCAGCATCAGAAAGCTGGCTAGGCAGAGCTCAGGACTCACAGAGATTCAAGATGAGATCGTCACTCCTCGAGCGCTATGTTCTGCGCCTCGCAAGCACCGGTCATTATCTGCGGGTCAACGACGAAAGCCAGGAAATCGAACGCAGCTCAAGCCCGGAATCAGCCTGGGAATTTCACACACACGAAGGAGCTGTCACCCATGCACTCTGGATCGGTGAAGTGTTTGGCCAGACTCCAGATGTGGTGAAAATGGTTTAGGTCTCAGACGGAAATCGCAGAAACAGGTTTTTCAAAACCTCAATACAGATTCTTATCAAATCTGTTTTAACCAACGACGAATGTCATTTATTGAGCGAAAACTGAGAAGATTTTTGAGCAGGAATTCAGAGCTTCAGTCAACCCTGAATGAAATGCCTCAGGCGCCTCGACTCATCCGCCATACGCCTTTGCAGATCAGCAGACGGAGCATCTGAATCCTCCCTTAACTGAGCGCTGATGACATCATTTTCCGTGATCGAGAGGCCGCGCTGACGACCGAGTTCGATCAGAGTTTCAACAGACACAGGCTCGGAGAGACGCTTCGCCAGCTCCTGCTCTTGATGGCGCCGCTGAAGCAGGGTGTCGAGATCCTGAAGAGACATAGACGGCAGCATGCAGGCATTGGCTCCATTTCATCAGACCATTGCTAGACATCGCGAAAGATCTTCGAACGACCATGGGGACCCCCCGTTTAACCATTGCGATGCTCGGCCTCACCGCTGGCCTGATCAGCCTTGAGGCCGGTCTGTCAGCAGCGCAGGCTGGCTGCAGCTTTCTGCCACCGGTGGGAGGAGACGGCAGCAGCAACATTGTCAAAAA
>CAYWOE010000104.1:0-4651 GCA_964459855.1 uncultured Synechococcus sp.
TCGCAGCAGATTCCTGTTCACGGATGCAAGCGCCGGCGACGCCATTGTGGTCGTCACAGGCGATGAAGTCTCGTCTTCCGCTCAGTAGAGGAAGCGGTAGCGCCAGCTGCTGGATTCGCTTGCGTCACCACCGTTCCGATCGGCAGGCCATGCCGTGTCGAGGTAACTGATGCCGTTTCGGTAAAAGGGACGCGCATCCAGACGCTCGGTTTCCAGCTCCGTCAGCCCCATGGCTGTGATCAGTCCGCCCAGCTCCATGGCTCCGAGGTCGGTTTCCAGATTGTTGCCGGCTTCCCTGATCAGCGCGGGCAGCTTCACGAGATGTTCAGGTCTGGTGAGTCGGCTGAACAGGCTTTTGAGCACGAGCTGCTGTCTTTCCAGACGACCCAGGTCTCCTTCCTCGTCGTGTCTCCAGCGCAGGAAGCCCTCAAGATCATGGCCTTTGAGCAGCTGAGGCCCGGGTTGCAGGTCGATCAACAGCCCCTGGCTGTTATCGCGGTAATAGAGACGTTTCGGAACGTCGACCTCAACACCACCCACCAGATCACTGAGTGTTCGGATTCCGTTGAGATTGACCAGGATGTGGTGGTCGATCGGTCGCCCCATCAGTCTGGAGAGTTCGGCCTTCACCGCCTCATGCCCGCCGTAGGCATACAGGGCATTGGCCTTGACAGGTCCAAAGCTGTGGGAATCGATGAAGCTGTCCCTGGGGATCTGAGTGATTGAGGTGCGACCGGACTCGACTCTCAGGGTGAAGATCGCGTCGGTGTTGCCACCGCCGTCATCGACGCCGAGCACAAGGATTTCCCGGTTATCGAAGACTGACCAGGCTGAAAATGGATTGCTGACCGGCAGCAGAATGGGTGCCTCTGATGATTCGGGCATCAGCGAGCGGCTGAGAGGAATGGCCATCAAAAATCCCCCGGTCAGCCCGATCACGGCCGACAGGAGCAGGGTTCTTGGCCGAACTCTTCTCACGTCATTCATTGGTGCATGTTAAGCCTGAAATCTCCATTTCTTAAGCATTCCTTTGCCTGACGGTCTTGCTCAGGTCAAAGGTTCACTGATCACCATCGAAGCGCAGTTCAGCAAAGACACCAGATTGCTGGTTCGATCACTCGTCGGGATCGGCAGTCCCGCAACCTGACGACGCTGTGATCGCAGGATCACCAGATCATGCTCGCGACTGCTGTGTTCGATCTTTGTCTCAACCCCTGGCCCTGACGCGAGTTCAATGCGTATCACGGCCGCTGTGCTGCTGCGAGGCTGCCAGCGACGCAGCTCACGCTCAATCCTGATCCGCTCGTATCGATTCAGACGTGGATCAACAATGTGCAGAAGCGTGATGAGGCACTGATCGCCTGACTCGCAGGCCAGAAGCCTCTGCGCCAGTTCGAACTGTTCGCGTGCACTGGCCGAGAGATCTTTGATCGGAACCAGAATCCGCTGCAGTGCGTCGACCTGACGCCCTGCCAGGTTCAGCACCACTACCGGGCAGTGAGCCGTGCGGCAGACCCCGTCCACCAGGTCACCGAAGAACCAGCGCCTCACCTTGTCGGGCCGTCCTGCACCGATCATCAACAGATCAGCACCCTGTTCCAGGGCGCTGCGACTCATGCCTCCTGCGATGTCCTCATCCAGGCGCAGCAGGCATCTGGTTCTGACCTCCAGGTCCTTGCCGATGGCCGCAGCCTTGGACAGGCGATCTCTCGCGGACGCAACGGCACGATTCAGACCTCCTCGCGCCTCTTCAAGGCTGGGACACACCAGTGCGAGTGGCAGCAACTGCCCCTGCGTTGCAGCACCACCGCTGAGCAGTCGAGACGCAATACTCATCAACCCCTGTTCCGTGGAGGGATTGGCAATGGGAACGACGATCGTCAGTGGACGGCTCACGACATCGATCGGTGCGTCGTCCTCCGTCCATACGTCGTCAGGATCAACACTGATGCGCGATGCTCTGGCCGGCTCCACCAGTCGTCTCACCGAGCGCGCCGTGAGGATCGGACCAAGAGTGGCCGTCACCACCATCATCGCCAGAACCGCGTTCAGAACGGTCTGATCGATCAGGCCGGCTTCATATCCGATGAAGGCTGAGGCCAGTGTTGCGGCGACCTGAGGCATGGCCAGCGACCACATCATCACGATCTGATTGCCGTCGTACCGGAATGCCCGACCGGCGATCAGACTCACCATTCCCTTGCAGCTGATCACGCCAATCACCATCAACACAGGCAGCTGGAATTGCGTGATGGAGTTCTGAAGACTGCCCAGATCCAGCAGCAGACCGAGGTGAATGAAGAAAATCGGAATGAACAGAGCCGCACCGACCAGGATCACCTGCTGTTTCGACTTTCCCTCCGGCAGAACCGAGTTCACTGCCAGTCCGGCAAGGAAGGCTCCGACGATTTTCTCCACGCCGGCAACCTCGGCTCCCAGCGAAGCCAGGAACAGAATCAGCAGGATGGTGAGAAAGATCCGACTTTCATCGTTGATGCTTCCGCGAAAAATTCTGCGTCCGACCATGCGAATGATCGTGACGATTGCGAATGCGAAAATCGCCACACTGGCGATCAGACCGGCCAGATTGACCAGGGAAAAGGATTGTCTGCCCAGGCCGATCGCGATCGCAAGCACAACCAGCGAAGCGATATCGGTGAGGATGGTGCTGCCGACGCTGACGACAACCGCTTCATCGCGCTGAGCGCCATAACTGCGCACGATCGGGTAGCCAAGCGGCGTGTGGGTCGCAATCAGCGTGCCGATCAGCAGGCAGGGCACCAGCGGATAGCCCAGTAGAAGGCCGATGAGTCCGCCGGTTGTCATGCCGCCGACAAAGTGAAGAACGCCAACGGTCAGCGATCGGCTGCGCACCCGGTTGAATTCCTCGAGGTCGATCTCCAGGCCCACGATGAAGAGAAGGTAAATCGCGCCGATATCCGACACGAGCTGCAGGGTTTCTCCGTCCGGTTGCAGAAGATTGAGAACACTTGGACCCACCAGGACCCCAGCGAGCAGGAGGCCGACAAGATCGGGAAGACCTGTCCGTCTGAACAGCGGCGGAACCAGCATCGCCATGGCAACGAGCAGGGCGAAGGTTCCGAGTGGCTGGTGCACCAGATGGGACAGGGACGTGAGTCCCGGTGGTGCGGCAGCGAGCAGATGCAGCATCAAAGCGTCAGCACTTCATCGCGGCGAAGACCAGCCTGAACGCGCCAGAGATCCGCGTAAACACCCGATCTTTGCAGAAGCTGTTCATGGGTGCCGTCTTCGACGATGCGACCGTGATCCATGACAACGATGCGATCAGCATGCCGAATGGTGCTGAGTCGATGGGCAATCACCAGTGTGGTTCGGTTTGCGGTGATGCGCATCAAGGATCGCTGGATCGCTGCTTCGGTGTCGTTGTCCACTGCAGCGGTTGCTTCGTCGAGAATCAAAACAGGTGCATCTTTCAGGATCGCTCTCGCCAGTGCGATGCGTTGACGCTGACCTCCGGACAGCCTCTGCCCCCTCTCTCCGACGACCGTATTGAACTGCTGTGGAAGTGCCTGGATGAAGTCCAGCGCTTCAGCTTCGCGCGCGGCTTGACGCACCTCCTCCGCAGAGGCGTTGGGTGCTCCGTAAGCGATGTTGTCACCCACACTGCCGTGGAAGAGGTAGACGTCCTGGCTGACCAGCGCGATTGATCTGCGCAGATCATCGAGCCGAAGTTGATCAACTGGAATGCCATCCAGGAGAATTTGTCCTGAATTGAGCGGGTAAAGCCGCAGCAGCAGTTTCACCAGTGAGCTTTTCCCCGCACCGGTGGCTCCGACAATTCCCAGTGTGTTCCCTGCGGGAATGGTCAGATTGAAACCACTGAGCAGCGTGGGACGGCTCCGGTATGCAAAATCGACCATCTCGTAACGAATGTCTCCCCGCACCTGTTCCGGTTGAAGGCGGCGGCTTCCACCGGCGATCTGAATCGGTGTGTCAATCAGATCCAGCACCCGATTCGTTGATGCCATGGAGCGCTGGTAGTCGTCCAGCGTGTGACCGAGTGTCGTCAACGGCCAGAGCAACCTCTGGGTGATGAACACCAGAAAACTGTAGGTCCCAACGGCGATCAAACCTTTCGATGCCTTGAGCCCCCCAATCACCAGGATCGCCAGAAATGCGAACAGAATCGCGAAGCGGATCAGTGGAATGAAAGCGGCGGAGATCCGGATGGCTTCCCTGTTGCATGTCCTGTAGGCATCACTTTCCAGGCGCAGCTGCTCAAGTTCCCAGCCCTCTCTTGCAAAGCTCTTGATGGTCAGCATGCCGCCCAGGTTGTTGGTGAGCTTCGAGGCCATGTCTCCGGCTCGCCGGCGTACCTCGCTGTAGCGGGGCGCAAGACGGCGCTGAAAACGCAGTGAACCCCAGAGGATCAAGGGGATCGGCAGGAAGGCGAAGAGTGCGACACCGGGAGCCAGTGCGGCCATGACACCTCCCACCAGCAGAACGGTGGTGATGAGGTGCAGAATTTCGTTGGCTCCGTGGTTGAGAAACCGCTCAAGCTGATTGATGTCATCGTTGAGCACTGTGAGCAGTCTTCCGCTGCTGTCGTGTTCGAAGAAATCCATCTCCAGCTTCTGGAGATGGTCATAGGCCTCGAGACGCAGGCTGT
>CAYWOE010000105.1:0-4615 GCA_964459855.1 uncultured Synechococcus sp.
GAAACCCTGAACTCGCACTTCAGGACAGCACCGCAAAGGCAAACCGGAGCAGAAAAACAGCGAAGGCCAGATTGAGGAGCCGGCTTCCCGCTCTCAGACGCTGGGGATTGCGCTCACGCTCAAAAAGATGCAACACCGCTGCCTGCAACATGTAGATCCCGAACACCAGGATGAGCGAGGCAAGAGTCATGGTCCCCCAGTCCAGGGACGAGGCGACCAGTGAGACCACACCCCAGGCGAGGTTGGCGAATCCCACCTCGATCTGGAAATCATTGCGCCTGCCGAGATCCCAGCCCATCCGCACCGCATCACTGCGATGAAACACGGCATGGCGGACGAATGACAACAGCCCGACACCACCGACTGACCAGAGGGCTACCCACTGAACAGCAGTGGAAATCCGGCCTGAGGACAGGGCACTGAATCCAAAGAAGAGACCGATGCCACCCACAACCCAGGTGACTTGCATCAGCACCTTGGCAATGCGTGGATGGGTGGGCAGCATCATCACGTTGAACGCGCAGCAGCGACTGGATCAATCCACCAGCTTCGGATCGATCTCAGCCAGGTAACGAGCCTCACAGGTCTTGATGATCTCAATGGCTTTGTCTGTCCCGAAAAATCCGTTCACGGTGCAGGTTCCAGGCTTCTTCAGATCCTTGTAGTGCTCCCAGTAGTAGGTGGTTTCCTTTTTCCAGTGATCACCAAGGTCCTCAAAGGTCTTGATGTGATCCATGCGCTTGTCATCGGCCAGCACCGCGATGACTTTGTCATCAACCTCACCGCCGTCATCAAAGGTCATGATGCCGATGATGCGAGCCTCGACAATCGAACCTGGAATCAGGGGCTCAGTGACATTGACGATCTCGATATCGAGCGGGTCACCGTCTTCATCCCAGGTCCGGGGAATGCAGCCGTAGGCGAAGGGATAGGCCAGAGAGGAGTAACCCACCCGATCCAGCTTCAGATGTCCGGTCTCGGTGATCAGCTCGTACTTGTTGATCGTGTTGGAGTTCAGCTCCACGATCGTGTTCAGACGCAACTCGGATTCGTCAGCAAAGGCCGGCAGCACATGCAGCAGGTTCGGCATGCTGCGGCTCGGAGCCTGGTCGAGGTTGGCCATGGAGAACGGCGATCGGAGCGGTGATATTACGAGGCACGGTCTCAGGCACTCACGGCGAAGAGACGCTCCAGCTTGGCTTCGAGGTAGTTGAGGAACGGAACACTGGAAAGGGGCTTGCCTGACACCTGCTCGACGAGCTGCTCAGCGTTGACAGCACGGCCCACGGGATGGACCTTCTCCCTCAGCCAGCCGAGCATGACGCTCAGATCACCACGGCGGACATGCTCCTCGGGAGACCCGATCGCTGACTGCATCGCTTCGCACAGCTGAGCACTGATCAGATGTCCGAGCAGATAGGACGGGAAATAGCCGAAAAGGCCCTCGCTCCAGTGCACATCCTGCAGACAACCCTCAGCATCGTCAGAGGGTGTGACTCCAAGCAGTGTTCCATAGCGACGGTTCCATTCGCTGGGGAGATCCTCCACCGGCAGCCCCTGTTCGAGAAGAGCCAGCTCGAGATCGGTTCTCACAAGAATGTGAAGCCCGTAGCTGAGTTCATCAGCCTCAACCCGGTTGCATCCCGGCGCCATCGGATTCATCGCCTTCCAGAGGTCAGCCGATGTCTTCAGAGGTGCGCCGGCAGCTGCAAAACGTTCCCACCAGAGTTCAGCGAAAGGCTGGCTGCGGGCCACCCGGTTCTCCCAGAACAGCGACTGGCTTTCATGCACGGCCATGGACGTCGCCTGGCCGAGCGGCCAGGCGAACCACTGATGGGTGTCGTTCGGCAATCCCTGCTCATAGAGCGAATGCCCCCATTCATGCGCTGTGGCCAGAAAACAGGAGAGAGGCTGACCAGCCACCACGCGCGTGGTGATGCGGAAGTCACGGGGACCGAGTGTGATCGAGAAGGGATGCGGAGACGCCGCCACACAGGTGATCTCCCGGTCGCGGCCCCAGTCGCGCAGAAGCTGATCACAGAGCTGCTGCTGCGTGGACTCGGAAAGATCCCAGCTGAGAGAGGACGGCCTGGGAGTCCCCTTGAGTTTCTCCATCAGTTCAGGCAAGCGGCGGCGCAGAGGCGCGAACAGGTCCTGCAGACGCTGAAGCGTGAGATCCGGCTCGAACGGCTGCGCCAGCGTTTCCCAGCAGCTGCGGGGCTCCGCCAGCTGCCGGGCCTGTTCCTGACGCAACTCCACCATCCGCTGAAGAGCTGGTGCAAACAGAGGAAAGTCGGACGCTCTGCGTGCCTGTTGCCAGAGGTCATAGCCCTGGGATTTGGCTGTGGCCAGCGCACTGACGAGATCGGGATCCAGCGCCTGTTGTCGCCGGAGATCCTGTTCAAGGAGATCCAGATTGCGAGCCTGCCCGCTCACGACCGAGCCTTCGTCAGAGTCATTCGAGCGAATACGCCATTCCTCGCGGGCTTCTGCGATCAGCTCTGCGTAGTGCGCGGAGCTCTGACGTGAATGCAGCTGGCGAGCCAGCAGAGCCAGCTGCTCACCCCGCCATGCGGCACCACCGCTTGGCATCCGGGTGTTCTGATCCCAGTACAGGGTTCTGGTTATGGAATCCATAACCTGGGTTTGGTGAAGGTGCGCGCCGAGTCGATCCCAAGCCGTTTTCCCGGCAACCATGGGCTTCATTGATCTCAGTCGACCCTAACCAGCTTCCAGTCCGCAGCACAGACCCAACGGTGCCGGTCGCTGCTCGGCAGTCAGGACGGCTCCTGATCTTCGTCCCCAACGGAATCTGGATCCCCGCCTTCAGCGCGAAGAGCTCTCTCCAGAGCATTGACCTGTGCGGTTCTCTCCGGGGATTCGACAATCACGTTGACCTGCCGCACAGCCACAAACTTTCGCCACAGCAGCACAATCAGCCAGGTGGCCGTGGCCAAGACAGCTGCGAAATACAGGAGTCGCATGATCTCCCAGGAACCGGCGAGGAGGCTGTTCTAATGGAATCGGGGCATCCCGGGCGGCGTCGGGACGACACTCCGTTCACTGAAGCTGATCGCCCTCATCGGGGCGCTCATGCTCCTGATCCACCTGCTCCTGCAGCGGCAGCTGGTTGAGCCGGCGTTGCACCTCCTGGCGTCGGAACAGCTCATGAAATCGGTTGATCAGATAGTCGATGTCCGTCATGCCCCGAGCCCTCCTGCGCAAGCTGTCCATGCCATGAACGCACTATCGCTGGCATCGGCGGTGACACATGCAACAACCGTTGCGCGCACATCGACAGGCTTTTCATCCTGTCGACCGTTTCAGTTTCTGCGGCAATAGCCCCCACCCATGGGACTCCATCCCGATGGACAGTGTTTCTCCATCGCCGGGCGGAGGGTGTAACTCATCAGTCCGAGCGCGCTGCACTTGCCGTTCGACATGTCGATGTAACCCATCGGGCACTCGGCGGTGAGCTTCTTCACCACCCTTTGCGCACTCACAGGGACCGCTGAAACGCCAACCATGGGAACAACAATCAGCAGAAGCCAGACCACTCGGTTGAACATGTGTTGACCGGAATCGCCGCTCACGTTCCAGGCTAGAGCTGAAGTTCAGTGACGATGGTCCATGGCAGCACTGCTCAGCCTTGAAGAGCGCGAGAATCTCCGCGCCACCCTCACGCAATGGCAGGTGGGGGAGGATCGACTCACACGCCGGTGGCAGTTCAGCGACTTCAGTGAGGCATTCGCCTTCATGACCCGGGTTGCGCTTCTGGCGGAAGCGAAGCAGCACCATCCCAACTGGAGCAACGTCTACAACAGGGTGACGATCGAGCTGACCACCCACGATCTGAAAGGACTCAGTGACCTGGACGCCGAGCTGGCGCAAGCCATTGACGCTCTCCGCTGAGGCGCTGCCAGAATGAAGACGAGGCTCAAGAATTTTTCATGACAACCGGCGTGAAGCCAACCGACACTGTGCCGGTGACCATTCTCACTGGCTTTCTTGGAGCGGGAAAAACAACGCTGCTGAATCACATCCTGAGCAATCAGGAAGGGCTCAAGACGGCAGTGCTTGTCAATGAGTTCGGTGAAATTGGGATCGACAACGAGTTGGTGGTGAGCACCAGCGAGGACATGGTCGAGCTGAGCAACGGATGCATCTGCTGCTCCATCAATGGCGAGCTGCTGGAGGCCGTTGACCGCATCCTCAACAGACCGAAACCGGTTGACTACCTGGTGGTGGAAACCACGGGTCTGGCTGATCCCCTGCCCGTCGCGATGACATTCCTGGGCAGTGAGCTGCGCGATCTGACCAGGCTCGACTCGATCATCACCCTGATCGATGCGGAGAACTTCGGCGCCGAGGCCATTGCCAGTGAGGTGGGGCGCTCACAGGTGATCTACGGCGACATTCTCATGCTCAACAAAACTGATCTTGTCGATGAGAGCCGTCTGAATGACGTTGAACAGCAGTTGCGCGACGTGAAGAAGGATGCGCGCATCCTGCGCTCGGTGAAGGGTGAAGTGCCACTGCCCCTGCTGCTGAGCGTGGGCCTGTTCGAATCCGACCGGGTGGTGCATGAAGCTCAGGGCCACGACCATGGGCACAG
>CAYWOE010000106.1:0-4598 GCA_964459855.1 uncultured Synechococcus sp.
CCGAACACCGGCGGCAAAACCGTCACGCTCAAGAGTCTTGGCCTTGCAGCTCTGATGGCGCGTGCAGGTCTCTGGCTTCCCTGCACCGGTCATCCAACCCTGCCCTGGTGCGCCCAGGTTCTTGCTGACATTGGTGATGAACAATCACTGCAGCAGAGCCTTTCCACATTCAGCGGCCATGTGAAGCGGATCGGGCGCATCCTTGATGCCATCCGCTCAGGTCCTGCCCCTGCTCTGGTGCTATTGGATGAAGTGGGAGCAGGAACGGATCCCAGCGAAGGCAGTGCTCTGGCAACGGCTCTGCTGCGCACACTGGCTGACCGGGCCAGGCTCACTGTGGCCACAACCCACTTCGGTGAGCTCAAGGCCCTGAAATACAGCGACCCCCGTTTCGAGAATGCATCGGTCGCCTTTGACAGTGAGACCCTCTCTCCCACCTATCACCTTCTCTGGGGAATTCCCGGGCGAAGCAATGCTCTCTCCATCGCCACCAGGCTGGGTCTTGATGAATTGGTGATCGCTGAGGCGCGCAGCCTTCTTTCTCCTCGCGGTGATGGTGAAGCCAACACGGTGATCCGTGGCCTTGAGGAACAGCGTCAACGGCAGCAGGCGGCTGCTGAGGATGCGGCAGCTCTGCTGGCGCGTACAGAACTTCTGCATGAAGAGCTGCTGAAGCGATGGGAGACACAGAAGCAGCACTCCGCAGAGCGGCAGGAGCGGGGCAGACAGCGTCTCGAGACCTCCATCCGTTCAGGTCAGAAGGAGGTGCGTCAGCTGATTCGCCGTCTGCGGGATGAGCAGGCCGATGGAGAAACCGCACGGCAGGCCGGCCAGCGCCTGCGCAAACTGGAGGACCGTCATCGTCCTGAACCGGAGACACGTCAGCATCAGGGCTGGCGTCCCCAGGTGGGGGATCGCATCCGTCTTCTGGCCCTTGGCAAAGCCGCCGAGGTCCTGGCTGTTTCCGACGATGGACTTCAGCTGAACGTGCGCTGTGGACTGATGCGCAGCAGCGTTGAGCTCTCCGCGGTGGAGAGTCTTGATGGTCGTAAGCCTGAACCTCCGGCACCCGTCGTTCAGGTCAGAGCTCGTCGAGGCAGTGGCGGCGCGCAGGTGCGGACTTCCCGCAACACGATCGATGTTCGCGGTATGCGTGTGCATGAGGCCGAAGCTGCCGTTGATGATGTTCTGCGTGTTGCCAATGGCCCTGTCTGGGTGATCCACGGGATCGGCACCGGTCGCCTGAAACGGGGCTTACGCGACTGGCTGGCTTCACTGCCCTACGTGGAACGCGTTGTGGATGCCGAGCAGGGAGATGGCGGCTCCGGCTGCAGCGTCGTCTGGGTTCACTGACCCGTCCTGTTGTCAGTTCAGATCAGGCAGCGCCGGGGTCTCATCCCGCTCCGATGGAGTCGTCGAGATGGAAATGGCGTTCCCCTCACCGTCGAACAGACGCCATCCAGAGGGGTCAGCGTCCAGATGGATCCGACTGCCTGCGACGGCCTTCAGGCCTGGATCAGCTCTCACCTGAACAAGATGCCCTCCATCGAGCAGCCTGCAGGTGATCAGCTGCTCATTGCCGAGCACTTCGCTGTGACTCACATCCGCCTGCAGGTTGCGATTGGTGGCGGGCGCAACCCTGAGATCTTCCGGTCGGATCCCGCCATTGAGCTGTCTTCCCTCAAGGCCAGCGAGTGCCTCGCCGAGCGGCCCTTCCACGCTCACACGACGGTCTCCCAGGTGCAGTGTCTGGCTGCGACCCACCTGCACCGGCAGGATATTCATCGGTGGGCTGCCGATGAACTGCGCCACAAACAGATTTGATGGCCAGCGGTAAAGCTCCATCGGCGTGCCCAGCTGTTGAAGACGCCCCTGATTGAGAACGGCGATCCTGTGCCCCATGGTCATCGCCTCCACCTGATCGTGGGTCACGTAAAGGGTGGTGGTTCCCAGCTGACGCTGGAGTTCCACGATCCGAGCGCGGGTGCTGCCGCGCAGCTTTGCATCGAGATTGCTGAGGGGTTCGTCCATCAGGAAGACAGCAGGCTGACGTGCCATGGCTCGTCCAAGGGCCACCCGTTGTTTCTGACCACCGGACAGCTCCCTGGGTCGCCGGTCGAGCAGTTGATCCAGTTCGAGCGCCTGCGCGACCTCCTGCACCCGACGTTCCACCTCGGCTTCCCGCTCGGATCGAACCTGCAGCCTCCTTGGCAGCCTTCTCATGCTGCGATGCAGCTGATCATGCAGCTGCTCCAGGGCACTGCGGCGGTGACTGCGGCGCAGTCCGAAGCCCAGGTTGTCGCGAACGCTGAGATGTGGATAGAGCGCATAGCTCTGGAACACCATCGCCACATTGCGCCTGGCCGGTCTCAGCCTTGTCACGGCCTGCTGTCCCACAAGAATTTCACCGGCTGAGGGTGTCTCAAGGCCGGCCATCAGCCTCAGCAAGGTGCTTTTGCCGCATCCAGAAGGTCCCACCAGCACCAGGAATTCACCGTCCTCAATGGACAGGGAGAGATCACGAATCACCTCCACGGGATCGGCTCCGCCTCGCCCTGGATAGCTCTTGCTGAGCGCTTCGAAGCGAACCCCGGCCAAGCTCAATCTCCCGTGCACCGCGATCCTAGGGTTGGTGACTGGTCCCGATCGAAGCTTTTCGTGCAGTTCATCGACCAGGCACGCATCACTGTTCGTGGCGGCCGCGGTGGTGACGGCATCGTGGCCTTTCGACGTGAAAAGTATGTCCCTGCCGGTGGACCCTCAGGCGGTGACGGAGGGCATGGTGCTCACGTGATTCTGGAGGCTGATTCCAATCTCCAGACATTGCTGGATTTCAAGTACAAGCGGTTGTTTGCCGGAAACGACGGCCGTCGCGGTGGCCCCAACCGCTGCACGGGTGCCTCCGCCCAGTCTCTGGTGATTCATGTGCCCTGCGGGACCGAGGTGAGACATCTCACGACAGGAATGCTTCTGGGTGACCTCACCGCTCCGGGCGAGCAGCTCACGGTTGCGTTCGGAGGCCGAGGTGGCCTCGGAAATGCCCACTATCTGAGCAACCGCAACCGTGCGCCAGAAAAGTGCACCGAGGGCCGCGATGGTGAGGAGTGGCCTCTGCAGCTGGAACTGAAGCTGCTGGCGGAGGTGGGCATCATCGGTCTGCCCAACGCTGGCAAAAGCACGCTGATCAGCGTGCTGTCCGCAGCCCGCCCCAAGATCGCCGATTACCCCTTCACCACGCTTGTGCCGAATCTCGGTGTTGTGCGAAGGCCAACGGGAGATGGCACGGTCTTCGCCGATATCCCTGGCCTGATTGCCGGTGCCGCTCAGGGCGCAGGTCTCGGTCATGATTTTCTCCGCCACATTGAACGCACCCGTTTGCTGATTCACGTTGTGGATGGAGGTGCCGAGGATCCACTGGGAGATCTGAAGGTTGTGGAGAAGGAGCTGGAGGCTTATGGCCATGGACTGGTGGATCGGCAGCGGTTGCTCGTGGTGAACAAACTGGAGCTGATTGATGCGTCGGACCGCGATGAGCTGGTCGCATCCCTTCAGCGGTTGAGTGGTCGAAAGCCTCTGTTGATCTCAGCGGTGATGGGTCAGGGGCTGGATGAATTGTTGAACCAGGTCTGGACCGAGCTTGGGGTCTGACGCTGTTTGTCGCGAACCGTGTAGGGGGCCCCATCAGCACTTGTGTCTTGGGCGCGGTGTGGCGATAACGGAATCAATGAGAGAACGTCCGATGACCTTCTTCACCTGTTTCGACTCCCAGGGCCAGTTGATCGCCCGTTGTCAAACCCCTGAACAAATCGAGGCTCTGCGTCGACGCGGTCGTCCGATTGCGAACGTGCATGAGATGAAGCCTGAGGAGGCTGTGGTCTGCAGTCTCACCGGCAGTCCTGCTGATTTCAACGAGGAGCAGTGAACAGGCCTGGATTTCTGAATGTCCATAGAAATCCTCCCTGACCTCCAATCAAAAAGGCGGGGAGTGATCCCCGCCTTTTTGATCAAGTCTTTTTGAATGCTCACGACTCAGTCGTCGTAGACGCGGCATTCGTCAGCTTCAGGGTTCGTTTCGCAGTAGAGCTCAAGAGGCGTCGGATCATGAGTGTCGCCGGGATGCTCTTTCTTGTAGTCCTGGAGGGACTCAAGCTCCTCACTGAAGTGGCGCACCTTGGCATCGTTCCCTTCCGCCTTGGCTGCTTCCAGTTCGGTCTGGTCCTTCTTGATGTGCTCGTCGATGGATTTCATGGAATCGTTGGCGTGTCCCGACCAATGTCGACGCACACACCATACGGCCGTTGCGCCGTGCTGCCAGCCGCTCAGCATCAGACCTCGTTTCCGTATCAACACTCATGCCGCGATCGAGTGACCTCGGCTACCAGCAAAGAAGACAGGGTTCGTGGGCATGGTGCGAATCAGACAACGACAGGGCCGTCACTTCATGGATGAAGAGGGACGGATGTTCTGGATCAATGGTCCGGAAAATTTCTGTTATCTCTCAGAACAACGACAGTGGCGCTGCGGTCTGAGCTTTCAGGAGGTTCTCGACTGGAAGCAATGTGCGCCTTCGGGGCTGGTCAGTCAGCGCTTCAGTTCAT
>CAYWOE010000107.1:0-4512 GCA_964459855.1 uncultured Synechococcus sp.
CCGCCATTGGCTCGGCAAGAGATCGACTTGCCCGCAGCCTGGGGATCGCTAGCGATGAACTGATCTTCACCAGTGGCGCCACGGAAGCCAACAACCTGGCACTGCTTGGCCACGCCAGGGCGCGGGCACTGGCTGATGGCGGACCAGGACATCTGATCAGTGTGAGCAGTGAACATCACGCCGTGCTCGACCCCCTGATGCAGCTGCAGGAGGAAGGGTTTCAGATCACGCTGTTGACACCCCGAAGAGATGGTCTGATCGAGGTGGAGCAGCTGGAGCAGGCCCTTCAGCCCAACACCCAGCTGGTGAGCGTGATGGTGGCCAACAATGAGATCGGGGTGATCCAGCCGATCCAGGAGCTGAGCGCCATCTGCTCCGGCAACGGCATCACCTTGCACTCCGATGCGGCTCAGGCCTATGGACACCTTCCAATCAAAGCCGAAGAGCTGGGCTGTGATCTGATCAGTCTCAGCGCCCATAAATTCAATGGTCCGAAAGGCATCGGCGCTCTGGTGGTCAGACAAGGCACACCGCTGCAGCCTCTGCAGTGGGGCGGAGGCCAGGAACAGGGACTGCGTGCCGGAACCCTGCCTGTGCCGCTGATCATGGGCATGGCTGCAGCAGCGGAGCTGTCGCTGCAGGATCAGAAGAGTCGCCAGACACGTCTCAGCAGCTTGAGAAATCAGCTCTGGCAAGGACTCAAGGATCGCAATCCAGCGATCCAGCTCAATGGGGCGCTGCAACCTCGCCTGGCCCACAACCTCAACATCACCATTCCCGACGTCTCCGGCAGCCGTCTGCATCGGGCTCTGAGACCCCGACTGGCCTGCAGCAGCGGCTCAGCCTGCAGTCGCGGCGAACCATCTCACGTGCTGCGAGCCATCGGCAGAAGCCGAATCGAGGCCGAAGGGTCCTTGCGGCTGAGTCTGGGGCGCGACACCACTACGGATGAAATCGACACGGCGATCGAGGTGATCACGACGGCGATCAAGACACTGCGTAAGGCATGACATTCAGGAACTTGATGTAACGCAAGACCTGGAAAAAAATGTCGTGGAAGCTACCTTCCGCGCAAGTTTCTGAACTCTCCATGACTGACACACCGGCCAACGAGAGGTTGCGCGTCCTGCAAGCCGTCGAAGACGGCTGGAACGCCTTCACGAAGGCTCCATGGAGATTCCTGCTGTTTCAAGCACTTGTTGCAGTCATCGCTCTGCCGTTTGCAGCGATGGCAGGTCTGGGGTCTGCTCGGATCACGTCCTATCCGGTCTTCCTTGATGTTCACCCGGTGGGAGCGGGCGTGCTGCTGATTGTGGGCCTTGTTGGCTACATCATTGTGATGCTGTGGGGCGTCGTTGGAATCATCAGAGCTGCCTGGCAGTGTCTGGAGGGGAGCAAACCCGATTTCAAGACTTTTACGCGCTGGGATGGAGAGGCCACCGGCCGCTTGTTCATCAGAGGGATTGAACTTGTCGTGCTCTTTGCTGTGATCGGCTTGATCTGCTCCCTTGCTGGATTTGGCCTTGCACAGATCAATCAGGCACTGGCAATCATTCCTCTGATCATCGCGCTTGTTTTCTTCATTTATCTGTCCGTCAATCAGAAGTTTCTGCCTTTCATTGCCCTGTTCAAAAACAACGGTTCCTTTGAGGCGATTCAGAAAGGGCGCTCAGTTGTTGATCCCTCATGGTGGACCGTGCTCTGGTTCTTCATCGTCGAAGCCATCATCAATGCCATCGCGGCTGCATTCCACTACGGCGGATTGTTTGTCGCCGTGCCTGTGCTGATCTGCATTTCCACAGCTGCTTATCGCCAGCTGTTCGGAACTGAAGACCAGACCGGACTGATCAGCGAAAACTGAGCACCACGAAACCGGCAAGGCCGGCGATCGCAATCAGAAACTGGGCAACCCTGCTGATCAGCAGACCAGCAACCACGGCCAGACCGACCACAGCTCCCTGACGCAACGCTTCAAGCCACCCAAGATTCCGGGGTGGCTTTGTTGTGAGCCAGGTTTCGACCAGCATTGCCCCCAGCCATGGACCGAACAGAGCTCCGAGCAGCGGCCCTCCAAAAGGAAGAGCCGGGAGCAGGCCCAGCACTCCGATGAGCAGGCCGACGCCAGCTCCAGCTGCGGACCAACGACTGGCCCTCAGGCGCGCTGAGGCCAGTCCGAGAGCCAGAAGATCAGCGATCAGACCGAGGCCGAACAACACCATCGCCAGGGCGAATTCGGGCCAGGCGTCTGCCCATCCGACCGCGGCCATCCAGACCAGGGAGCCCAGCGGTAACCAGATCAGACCAGGAAGCAGGGGCAGCAACGTGCCTGGTATCGCCAGCAGCTGAACCAGCAGGGCAATCCACCACCACGACTCCGAGGTCCAGGCGAAGCTCATGCCTCAGCCCCCGGCATCGGCCGTGCGGCGGCGTGCCACTCTCAGCTTGGCGCTGCGACTGCGCGGATTCGTCTGCTGCTCTGCCTCGTCGGCTCTCAGGGGTTTTCGCGTGACGCGCTGAAGGCGCTTGTCACTGAGAAAGGCGGTCTTCACGCGCCTGTCCTCGAGCGAATGAAAACTGATGATCGCCAGCAGCCCATCGGGCTCGAGCCAGTCAGGAGCCAGTTGCAACAGGCGGTCAAGAACTGCCAGTTCATCATTGACCGCAACCCGCAGAGCCTGGAAAGTGCGCGTCGCAGGATGGATCCGCCCGCGGCGGGCCTTGGGCGGGAAACAGCCCGCCACCGCGTAGGCCAGTGCCTGCGTACCGCTGTAGGCACCGGTTGCAGCCAGATCCGCTTTGATCCTGCGTGCAATCCGTCGTGACAGACGCTCCTCGCCATAGGCATAGATCAGATCAGCAAGATCCGTCTCATCCAGCCTCGCGATCAGCTCAGCGGCTGTTTCTCCTCCACCTGCGGGATTCATGCGCATGTCGAGCGGGCCATCCAGGCGAAAGCTGAATCCCCGCTGCGCCACATCCAGCTGTGGACTGCTGACGCCAAGATCCGCCAGGACCAGAGCCACCGGATGTGGTGGGCTGTAGTCGGCGAAGTTGGTGGCCACGATCGTGACGCGATGTGCGTGGGGTTTGAGACGCTCGGCCGCCGCCTGACGAGCGGTCGCGTCGTGATCAAGCCCGATCAGACGCAGCCGCGGGTAGCTCTCCATCAGCAGGCCGCTGTGGCCGCCGCCACCCAGCGTTGCATCGACAAACACCCCGGATTGCCCATGATCACTGAGCTCGCTGGCCAGCGTCTGCATCAACGGTTCGGCCAGAACCGGAAGGTGCAGGAAGCCCTGAGTGGAGCTGGCTGGCTGATCGGGCATGGGTCCTTCCTAAGATCCCGACACTTCTGTTCCGCCATGGCCCCATGACGCAGCTTGAAACGCGCACGGAGCCGATGGTGGTCAACTTCGGCCCCCACCACCCGTCGATGCACGGGGTGTTGCGACTTGTGGTCACCCTCGATGGAGAGGATGTGGTGGATTGCGAGCCGGTGATCGGCTATCTCCATCGCGGCATGGAGAAGATCGCTGAGAACCGAACGAACGTCATGTTCGTGCCCTACGTGAGCCGTATGGACTACGCGGCGGGGATGTTCTACGAGGCAATTGTCGTCAACGCACCGGAAAGGCTGGCGAACATTCCTGTTCCGAAGCGAGCCAGTTACATCCGGGTGCTGATGCTGGAGCTCAACCGCATCGCCAACCACCTGCTCTGGCTGGGCCCCTTCCTCGCTGATGTCGGTGCCCAGACACCTTTTTTCTACATCTTCCGCGAAAGGGAGATGATCTACGACCTCTGGGAGGCTGCCACCGGCCAGCGACTGATCAACAACAATTACTTCCGCATCGGTGGAGTCGCTGCTGATCTGCCATGGGGATGGCTGGAGAAATGTCGCGATTTCTGTGACTGGTTTGGTCCCAAGATCGATGAATACGAAAAGCTGATCACCAACAACCCGATTTTCCGTAGACGCATTGAAGGTCTGGGAGTGATCGGCAAGGAGGAAGCCATCAACTGGAGCCTCTCAGGCCCGATGCTGCGAGCCTCCGGCGTGCCATGGGATCTGCGCAAGGTTGACCATTACGAGTGTTACGACGACTTTGACTGGGACGTGGTCTGGGAGAAGGAAGGCGACTGCTTCGCCCGCTACCGGGTGCGTGTTGAGGAAATGCGCCAGTCGTTGAAGATTCTTCGCCAGGCCTGCGACATGATCCCCGGCGGTCCAACGGAAAATCTGGAAGCCAAGCGCATGGCCGAAGGCAAGGACAGCGATTTCGCCGGCTTTGACTACCAATATGTGGCCAAGAAAGTTGCTCCCACCTTCAAGATCCCGAACGGCGAGCTCTACGCCCGGCTGGAATCAGGCAAAGGCGAGATCGGGGTGTTCATCCAGGGCAACAACGATGTGACGCCCTGGCGATTCAAGATCCGTGCAGCAGACAGCAACAATCTGCAGATCCTTCCCCACATCCTCAAGGGACACAAGGTCGCCGACATCATGGCCAT
>CAYWOE010000108.1:0-4510 GCA_964459855.1 uncultured Synechococcus sp.
GAATCGTGAACTGGGTCATCCCGCTGATGATCATCAACTCGATTGTGTTGATGGCCCCCTCCGTGGAGGGAACCCTCTCCGATGTGCGACTGGCCATCCCCTCCACCGCACTGCTCACGCTGATCTTTCTGCAGCAGTCGTATCACTCCTCGCTGCCGAAACTGCCTTACACCACCTTCCTCGACGATCTGTTCACCGCCAGCTATCTGATCGCCATGGCGCTCTTCGGTCTGTTCACCTGGGGGTACAACACCTATGCCGCGGCCCCGGACGACCAGAAGCTCAGCATCATGCGACGGATCAACCGGGCTGACCTGCGCTTTCAGATCATCTCAAGCTCAGCCCTGGTGCTGACCGCCCTGATCAGCTGGGGGAGTCGATGAAGCGCACGACGCTGGTCTCCCTGCTGATCACTCTGTTGATCAGCGCCTGCCGGGGAGGTGATTCAGAGAGCAACGTCAACGTGGTGCGCGTGGGCCTGCTCCACTCCCGCAGTGGAACGATGGCTCTGTCTGAAAACACCGTTGCCGAAGCAGAGCGGCTGGCGATTGAGAACATCAATGCCAGTGGCGGTCTGGTGATCCAGGGCAGATCCGTTTTGATCCAGCCTGTGGAGGAAGACGGCATGTCCGATCCGGACACCTTTGCTCGTCAGGCTGAACACCTGCTGGATGACGACGAGGTGGTGGCCATCTTCGGAGGCTGGACCTCAGCCAGCCGCAAAGCCATGCTGCCAGTGCTGGAAGCAAGGGATGCACTGCTGTTCTATCCGGTTCAGTACGAAGGCCAGGAGTGCTCTGCCCATGTGGTCTATGGGGGATCGGTGCCCAATCAGCAGTCGGAACCTGCCGTGAACTGGATGCTGGCCAATCGCAGCCAACGCATCCTGCTGATCGGCTCCGACTACGTCTATCCCCGTACCGCCAATCGCATCATGCGCACCCAGGTGGAACGGGAAGGAGGCACAGTGGTCGACGAGCTCTACCTGCCGCTCGGCAGTGGCGAGGTGAGTGCACTGGTGGAGAGCATTCGCCAGGCCAGTGCCAGCGGACCTGTCGTCGTGATCAACACGCTCAATGGCGACAGCAATCTCGCCTTTTTTGAAGCACTGCACAACAGTGGTCTGATCGATCCGGAAGCCAGGAACAGTCCTGTCACCGTGCTGAGTCTGTCGGTCTCGGAGGAGGAGGCTCTGGCCATCGGCACTGACAGGATCTCGGGAACCTTCGCCAGCTGGAGCTATTTCCAGTCGCTTGATGGAGATGCATCGAGAGCCTTCGCCCAGCGCTTCCGGCGGCGCTACGGCTACCACCGCGCAATCAACGACCCCGCTGAAGCCGCATACAGCCTGGTGCATCTCTGGGCAGAAGCGGCAGAGAAAGCGGGCAGCACTGACCCGAAAGTCGTGCGACAGCACCTGATCGGCACAAGCTATGCAGCCCCGCAGGGCCTGCTGACGATCACCCCAAGCCTGCATCTGAACAAGCGTTCGCTGCTGGGCAAAGCCGATGACACTGGAAACTTCCAGGTGGTGAAGGATTTCGGAGTCATTGCGCCCAGGCCCTGGAATCCAGACCATCCGCGATCAGACGGGCGGCACTGTGATCAGAGCAACAACAACTAATGCGAAACCGGAGACAACGCTGGAGCGCACCAGGACCCACATCCAGCTCCACGTGGTCGGCTTGCTGCTTGAAGATGATTGGCGAACGGCGACAATCAGGATCCAGTGCAGCCAATCCAGGCGCACATTGATCGATGAAATGCAACACAATCACCGAGATTTAAGCTCAAAATGTTCAACCTTGAGCTGCATCGTCAATCACTGATTGACTGAGCTCAGCAGTCAGCTCATCAGTCACGCCGGATTGGTCGTCTTGGTGCATCAGCTCATATCTGGCTAGCGTCTGGCAAGAGGCGTCGGGCAATGATGAACAAACTAGTTCTTGCTTTATTTCTGACGGCGATGCCGGCCTATTCCCGCGACATCAACACTGCCGAATCTGCTGTTTTAAAGCGCACCAACCCAAACAGCGGCTACTTTGTCTGGAAAGATAAAAGACAGGTGATCAGCTATATAAAACTGAAAGATGAAAAGGAACACATCCAGTTTCAGCTCGCCTTTTCCACAAACAAAAGCTCTGTCGCTGAGGAGATCGAACCTGAAGTGCTGATTCCCTCGACTTCACTTGTTAAATGCACTTTAAGGAACGGCGGTTTCGATGAAAATGTTCAGTCATATTACATCTCCAGCTCACTCACAAGTAGCAACCTCAGTGATTACGTAATGGAAGTCGTCGCCGATTTCTGCAACACCTACAGGCGCGTCTGGGTGCGCGAACCACTTCCCAAGAAATAATCAGGAGCACATCCAAATAACATCAATGCATCGCAGTCATGATGCAAAACGATCACGACTTGAATTCAGAACCTCCCGTCCTGTTGCGTGAAGCTGCCCTGAGAACAATGATGATGGGATGCAGCGCGATCGAAGTCAGCACTCAGGACATTGTTATGGATGCAATCAATTTCATCCATTCCGATCCACTGGCATCGAATCAGAGTTGGGTTCTTGGATCACATCCATCAGCCCATCAATCACACTGGAACGCCAGACAACGTTTGGCGGCAAGTGATTCATCGCCAGAGCCACAACATCAGGCTCCCCCGAGACCGAGAAACACCACCACAACGATCACCAGCAGAACCAGAAGGATCACGAGACTGCTTCAGACACGGTGCATCTTCGTAGCGCATCTCTCTCCATCATCTGAGCAGCGCGGGCTGGCCGTCAGGCATGGGCCTACGTGATCGACAATGCCTGGGTACGGATCCCTGCAGGGGTAGCTAGACCGCCCTTGAACGTCGCAGCTGTGCGGTGCCATGGGGAGCGGAGATGGAGCCGCTCCTACCAACGCTGCCCACACCGCCACCACCATTGCCCCCTCAACCATGCGGGAACTCTGCCCGGCACTGGCCAACAAGATCTACTTCAACTACGGCGGTCAGGGGCCTCTACCCACACCCTCGCTGGATGCGATCAACGCCAGCTGGAGACGGATCCAGGAGCTCGGCCCCTTCACCACCGATGTCTGGCCTTTCATCAGCGCGGAAGTGAACAGCACACGCGGTCGTCTGGCCAGGTTGTGCAATGTGCCGGCACATCGGCTCGCCCTCAGTGAGAACGTCACCTCAGGATGTGTGCTGCCGCTCTGGGGTCTTCCTCTGGATCACGGCGATCACATCCTGATCAGCGATTGTGAGCACCCAGGAGTGGTCGCGGCCTGCCAGGAACTGGCACGTCGCCAGCGGCTTGAGATTCACACCTTGCCGGTGAAGCAGTTCAGGCAGGGACGTGATGAGCAGGTGAAAACCGATGACGACGTGCTGGCGGTCCTCGCGCAGCGGCTCACCAACCGAACCCGTCTTGTGGTGCTGTCACATCTGCTGTGGAACACCGGCCAGCTGATGCCGATCGCGGCAGTGGCAGCTCAGCTGCAGGCGCATCCTGCCCAGCCATACCTGCTCGTGGATGCGGCGCAGAGCGTTGGTCAGATCCCCGTTTCCGAAGCAGCCAGAGCTGCGGATATCTATGCCTTCACCGGGCACAAATGGGCCTGTGGTCCGGAAGGACTTGGCGGAGTGGCTGTTTCCGAGCGTGTTCTCAACGACTCCCAGCCCACCTTGATCGGCTGGCGCAGCCTTCAGGACGAGACGCGCGCGGTGGCTGACGATCCCGACCCCTTCCATCACGACAGCCGTCGTTTCGAGGTGGCCACAAGCTGCGTCCCGCTGATGTCAGGTCTGCGCCGTTCCCTGGATCTGCTGGATCAGGAGGGATCGGAAAACGACAGGATCAACAGCATTCGTGCGCTGAGCGAACAGCTCTGGAGAGAGCTGAGTTCGATTCCAGGGGTCTCGACCCTGCTTGAAGGCCCCCCGCCGGCTGGACTGGTGAGCTTTCGGTTGAACGTCGAGACGACACCGGCCACACCATCCGATGTGGTGAAAGCTCTGGGCGCGCAACAGATCTGGATCCGGGATCTGGCCGATCCCATCTGTCTGCGTGCCTGCACCCATGTCTGCACCAGTCGCAACGACATCGAGCAGCTCACCCAACAGATCCGGCGGTTGTCAGCAGAGGATCGCTGCGACTGACGAATTGCTAGTTCCAGCGACGCAAAGCTTTCTCCGCTTCTTCGCGATCGTCGAAATGCAGTTTTTCAGTGCCGACGATCTGGTAGTCCTCATGGCCCTTGCCGGCGATCAGCACGAGATCTCCGGGCTGGGCCAGAGCGATCGCCTGCGCAATCGCAATCGCTCGATCACCCTCCACCAGGTGGTCAATGCCTGAGGGAACACCCGCAACCACATCGTCGAGAATTCGCTGTGGATCCTCCGTCCGTGGGTTGTCGGAGGTGATCACAACGCGATCAGCGAGCTCCGCCGCGATCGAGGCCATCTGAGGTCGCTTGCCCCGGTCGCGATCACCACCGCAACCGAACACACA
>CAYWOE010000109.1:0-4509 GCA_964459855.1 uncultured Synechococcus sp.
TGGTGAATGCCGGGGCCTACACCCACACCTCGATCGCCCTGCGTGATGCGCTGCTGGGCGTTGCGATTCCCTATGTGGAGCTTCATCTCAGCAACACGCATGCCCGTGAGTCCTTTCGTCATCAGTCATTTCTTGCTGACCGTGCCGTTGGGGTGGTGAGTGGCTTCGGGCCATTCAGTTATCAACTGGCTTTCGAGGGTCTGCTGAATCATCTGCGCCAGGTTTCAGCATGACCATCACGCCGTCGGTGCCGAGCATCCGCTGGCTTGCGGCACCCACCAGTCGTCGCTGGGTCGAGCAGGCCGTTGCGAGGCCGATGGAGGTGCTGATCGACCATGCCCATTGCGAGCGCAAAGCGGCTGGTGTGGCGGTGCAGATGATGTTTCGCTACCTCTGCGAGCCCGGTCTTGGTGAAGCTCTCAGCCCGCTTGCGAGAGAGGAGCTGGAGCATTTTGAGCGGGTGTTGAGACTTCTCAAGCAGCGTGGGCGCTACCTCGAGCCGCTTCCCTCTCCTGGTTACGGAGCATGGCTGGCCAAGCAGGTGCGCCGTGGTGAGCCGGAGCGCATGCTTGATTCCTTCCTGGTGTCCGGACTGATCGAAGCCCGCAGCCATGAACGCATGGCGCTGCTCGCCGAGCACAGCCCTGATCCAGATCTGCGCCTGCTCTATGGCGATCTGCTGAAAAGCGAAGCACGTCACTTCGGTCTCTACTGGGTGCTCTGTGCCGACCGCTATCCCAGGGATGTGATCGTGACCCGTCTTCATGAACTGGCCGCGGCTGAAGTCGATGCGCTGCGCGGCGAACTGTCTGCTCCGGAAGCAGTGCGCATGCACTCGGTTGGCGTCGACGCCTGATCAGCTTCAGCCAATGGCCCGCCTGCAGGGAGGTTCGTAACAAGGGTCCAAAAGAAGTCTGAAGAGACGCGCCATGGAGCCTGGGTCAGTTCTAGAATTGACCCAGTCACTTTGCGATGTCGATGTCTGACCCTGTGACCGCTGTTGCTGATTCGCTGCAGGCCTTGCGTAACGGCACTACGGATGAGCAATGGGATGGACTCAAGTCCAACCCTCTGGTGCGCGATCTGATCGGTCGTTGCGCCGATCTTGAAGCTGCGATGCTGCTGAGCGAAGAGTCACTGGTCACTGAGCTGCCGACCTGCAGAACCGCATCGCTGAAATCCTCTGTTGATGCCAGGCTTCTGCTGGCGGCCTGATCCCTATGTCGCGCTGAGGCGGGGATAGCGATCGGCGATCGAGTCCCCGGTGATTTCAGCGACCCAGCCGCTGGGATTGTTGAAAAATCTCAGCGTGCAGAAACAGGGTTTTTCACCCATGTCGAACCAGTGGCGTGTCCCGGCCGGAACGCTGATCCAGTCGTTGGTCTCGCAGAGCACCTGCACCACTTCGTTGCCGATGTGCAGGCAGAACAGACCGCAGCCCTCAACGAAGAAGCGCACCTCGTCCTCCGCGTGAATGTGCTCTCTGAGAAATTTCTGCCGCAGTGCGGCTCGATCCGGATGATCGGGCAGCACGCGGATCGCATCGACACATGGAAAGTTCCCTCTGCTCTGCGTCCGCTCGATCTCGGATTTGTAGGTCGCCAGAATCTCAGCGGCTGAGGCATTGAAATCCAGCTGATGGTGTGCGGGCCAGCGTTCGAATCCAATGCCCCGCTGCTTCAGCAGCTGCTCAATCCTCTCGCTCTGCCGCGTCTGCAGCAGGACGGCGTTGGTTGAGACTGAATACAGAGTCAGTTCACTCATGGTGCTGGAGTCAGCTCGGCATCACTGAATCAGGCTGCTGCCACTCTGTTCAGCATGCTGGATGGCTGGTTGGGTTCGATTGCCTTTGTCCATCACGTCGGAGTGTTCTCAGGATCAGCTGACGCTGGTCGGTGTCGGCCCGGGAAATCCCGAGCTGCTCACTGTGGCTGCTGTTCGAGCCCTCGAAGCTGCTGATGTCATTGCCCACCCCGTTGCCCATGAGGGTGCGGAGGGCATGGCTCTGGCGATCGCCTCCCGCTGGCTGCGGCCTGATCAGCGTTGTCTGCCCCTGCTTTTTCCGATGGTGGCAGAGGCTCAGCCTCGGATCGCAGCCTGGAGAGCTGCTGCTGATGCGCTGGTCGCAGAGGTCAGGGCCGGCAACCGTGTGGTGCTGCTCTGCGAAGGGGATGTGTCGCTCTTTGCTACGGGGAGCTACGTGCAGCTGGCTTTGCGACGCCGTCACCCTGATGTGCCGTTCGCCTTGATCCCAGGGATTCCATCCGTGTGCGCCGCGGCCGCCGCGGCCGCGGCAGTCGAGGGATCTCACGACCTCCCTCTGGCGTTTCAGCAGGAGGGTCTGCTGATTCGCCCCTGTCCGGAGACCGAGGCCGAGTTCACCGCGCTGCTCGACAGTGCTCGGCGAACATCCACGGTGCTCGGTTTGCTCAAAGTGGGGCAGCGCTGGTCATGGGTGCGAGCCGCGCTGGAGCAGGCAAGGCTTCTGGATCAGGCGCTCTTCGCCCAGCGGGTTGGCTGGCCCGATCAGTGGGTGGCTCAGGCTCGGGCGGTGCCTGACGATGTGAAGCCCTACTTCTCACTGCTGCTGATCCGTCAGGTCTGGCCTGAGGTGTTGCCTTGATAGCGGCTCTGCAACCTCTCACGCCGCTGCAATGGCTGGCACTGGTTCATCCGGTGCTGATCATCCTGTTCGTCTATCCGGTGATCGGTGCAACGATCCGCCTGGGAATTCTGGCCAGGGAGCGCCGACTGGAGATCAATCCCATCGCAGCAACAGTGCCCGTTGAGCATGTTGATCACGGTCGCTGGGCGACGGCTGGCCTGCTGGTGGCTGTTCTGTTCGCTCTGAGTCATGCCCTGGCTGATGTCGGCGTGGGTTTCAGCAGCTGGGTCATGGCAGTCCTGCAGGCCACAGGGGTTGTGGTGTCATTTACGGCCCTGCTGCGGACCCGCAGACTGGCCCTGCGACTGCTCTTCTCATGGAGCTGCTGGCTGTTTCTGCTGCTGATCACGATCCAGCCCTCGCTGGTGAGCCAGCGTGCGCTTGCTGCGCCTGAGGTCTGGCAGTCGCACACCTGGGGTGGGCTGCTGCTGATCGCGTTTCTGCTGCTGACCATGGCCTGTCAGCGGGAGATCGCCGGACGCCTGTGGATGCGCCGGATTCACGTCGCTCTGAACGTTCTCGTGGCACTTCTGCTGGCCACTCAGGCGATCACGGGAACTCGTGATCTCTGGCTTCGTTGACGTTCACTGCGGTGGCGTCCGCGGCATCAGGCAGCGGCGGAAGGGCCCTCGTGCCGGCAGGGTGAGCAGACGACTGATCAGGGCCATGAATGCACGCCATTCCGGCGGGGCCTGACGGTCCGGCCAGCATCCTGGCCGGCAGAACAGCCAGAGGATGAGCTGTTGCCGATGCCGGTCGCTGAGCTCTCGCCAGCGCAGCGCAAGTCGTTTGCCCTGCCTGCTTTCCAGCTCAACAGGCAGGGCGGGCAGATCGTCTGTCCAGCGCAGGCGGCTGCAGCTCAGCTCCGGCGACATCGCGTCGGGCATGGTCAGTTCCACTCCGCTTTCACTGATCGCTGTGAGTTGACATGACTGCCACTGTCCAGAGCTGTTCTCGAGAGCTGCCGGCTGGAGAGCCGCCTGCCAGGGAGCAGGGTCCCTGGCAGGTGGATCCCAGCAGGCTCGCAGTGCAATCCAGAGGCTGAACAGATTGATCACGGCCCAGGTCAGTCCCAGCGGACGTGAGTCGAGAACCGCGCTGTTCAGCGAGTTTGTTGTGATCAACCCGTGCAGGTTGAACACGTTCAGCAGCAGCAGCCCCAGCAGAGGAATCACCAGCACGGGGCTGAAGCTGCCTCGGTCGCGACGCTGGTGTTTCGGTGTCACGCGAAAGCCACCGATGCGTCCCAGCAGATTGGCGAACACGGTCAGTGTCAGCGGCACCGTCAGAACCCAGCCGGTGAGCTCGCTCAGCAAAGCGGTGCGGGAGCCCCTGTTGAGCCAGCCGATGCTGAGCAGCAGTGTGGCCCAGAGCGGCAAGAGCATGCGCAGGGCTTCACCGGTGCTGATCAGGATGGGAACGGTGCCGAGCAGGCCGTAGCTGAGCGGCATCAACATCAGCACCAGGCGGGGCATGTTGTTGAACCAGTGCACAACGCCCTCGAGATACGCCATCCGTTCGCCGATGCGCAGGTCGCCTCGGCCCAGCGGTCCGTCATGGAGTCGCAGACTCTGCAGTGTTCCGTTCGCCCAGCGCTGCCGCTGTCGAACAAAGTCGGCCATGGTCTCAGCGGCCAGGCCTGCACTGAGTTTCTGTTGGAGATAAAGCAGTTTCCAGCCCCGGCGGCGGAGCCGCAGACCGGTCACGAAATCCTCTGAGATCGCCTGTTCCCTGAATCCCCCGACCGAATCGATGGCGCTGCGACGGGCCAGAAAAGCGGTGCCGGCGCAGACAACAGCTCCCCAGCCGTCGCGGACGGGCTCGATCCACCGATAGAAGCTCTC
>CAYWOE010000110.1:0-4486 GCA_964459855.1 uncultured Synechococcus sp.
TTTACCGAAAGCCTGCTCCATGACTTCGATAAAACGCATCAATTCAATTGGTTGGCTGTTACCAATATTGAAAATTCGATGAGGAGATGCGGCCGTTGATGGATCAGGCTGAAGAGGATTGAATTCTGAATTAACCGTCGCGGGCTTTTCACAACAACGGATCACACCTTCAACAATGTCGTCGATATATGTGAAATCTCGCTTCATCTTTCCATGGTTGAAGACCTTGATGGGACTGCCGGCAAGGATTGCCTTGGCGAACAACATCGGAGCCATGTCTGGCCGTCCCCACGGGCCATAGACAGTGAAAAAACGGAGGCCTGTCGCCGGCAGGCCATAAAGATGGCTGTAAGTGTGCGCCATCAGTTCATTTGCTTTCTTGCTCGCGGCATAAAGACTGACCGGATGATTCACCGGCTGACGCTCATGAAACGGAAGATTTTTGTTGCCTCCATAGACCGAACTGCTGGAGGCATACACCAGGCTCTCGACATTGTGATGTCGACAGCCCTCAAGAATGTTCCCAAATCCCACCAGATTGCTCTGGATGTAGGCGGCAGGGTTTTCCAACGAGTAACGAACACCCGCCTGCGCCGCCAGATTCACCACCACACGGGGCTGTGCTGTTTCAAAGAGAGACATCAGCGTGTCTCCATCCTCGAGAGCAAGCTCCTCAAACTGCCAGGCACCTGTTGAAGCAGCTGCCTCCAGGCGAGCTAATCGTGCTCGCTTGAGAAGGGGGTCGTAATAGCTATTGAGGTTGTCGACACCCACCACTCTCTCGCCACGCTCCAGCAGGCGCAGACTGAGAGCGGCACCGATAAACCCGGCGGCGCCGGTGACAAGGACAGGACGGGTCATGACTGTCCTTCACCAACCCGCCAGAAATTCAAGCCTGCTGCACGTACCTCAGATGGGTTCACCACCGAGCGCGCATCAAACAGCCAGGCAGGCTGACGCATCAGGGGCGCCAACACACTCCAATCAAGATCCCGGTACTGATTCCATTCAGTGAGAATGATCACGGCATCAGCCTCCCTCAGCGCAGAGGCAACGTCATCACTCGGCCACCAGGTTCCCTCACCGCTCAAAGCCGCACGCGTGGGACCGGAATCCACGGCAGGTGCAGTGCTGGCTGGAAGTTGAAGATCACGTGCGATCTGCTCTGAATCCACCTTCGGATCGTGGATGGCCAGCTGTGCACCTTCCTCGAGAAGATCCTTGGCAATGCGAATGGCAGGGGCTTCACGAGTGTCGTTGGTATCAGCTTTGAAAGCGAAGCCAAGAATTGCCAGGCGCTTTCCGGTGACGGTGCCGAACAGCTTCTTCACCACCATGCGGGCAATGCGGTGCTGCTGCCAGGTGTTCAACTGCACAACTGATTCCCAGTAGTCAGCCACATCTGGGAGTCCGAAGTGGCGACAGAGATAGACAAGGTTGAGGATGTCTTTCTGAAAGCAGCTGCCGCCGAAACCCGGACCTGCCTGCAGAAATTTTGGGCCGATACGGCTGTCGGTTCCAATTGCTCTGGCCACCTCGCGAACATCCGCACCGGTGGCCTCGCAGAGTGCAGCCACCGAATTGATGGAACTGATCCGCTGCGCCAGAAAAGCATTGGCGGTGAGCTTGGAAAGCTCGCTGCTCCAGAGATTGGTTCGCAGAATGCGCTCATGTGCAACCCAATGGCCGTAAATGGAGGCCAACGATTCAATGGCCTCGGGATGCTCTCCACCAATCAGCACCCTGTCCGGCGATTCAAGATCTGAGATCGCCGTGCCCTCAGCAAGAAATTCAGGATTGGAGAGTACGGAAAAGCTGCGCTGTGATCCGTCCACGGAATGCTCTGCCGCCGAGAGGATTGCTTTGACAGCCTCTGCTGTACGCACTGGAAGAGTGCTCTTCTCAACGACGATGGTGTGTCCTACAGCCGACTTGGCGACCTGACGAGCACAGGCTTCAACCCAGCGAAGATCACTTGCCTGACCTGCACCAAGCCCCCTGGTCTTGGTGGGGGTGTTCACGGAGATAAACACCATGTCTGCAGAGGCGATGGCCTCATCCACACCTGTGGAGAAGTGAAGATTGCGCCCGCGCGCGCGCCCAACCACAGCGTCCAGGCCGGGTTCATAAACAGGCAACTTGCTCAGATCACTGTCGTTCCAAGCATCAATTCGGTCCTGATTGATATCAACCACGGTCACCTGGAGATCGGGACAACGGTCAGCGATCACCGCCATCGTCGGCCCCCCGACGTAACCGGCACCGATGCAACAGATGGAACGTATGGGAGCAGCAGACTTCAACGACTTAGGGCCATGCCTTCGATCGGGGAAGGTTATCGCTGATCCAAACGGCTTCAACTGATGACTTTCCCGGACTGGAGCATGTCCACAACGTTGGGCCAGTCATCCAGTGAAAGACGTCTCTCCTCACCATCGGCATCAAGTTGCTTGAGGCTGAAATGACCGGTAGCGGCTTCCTCGTCACCAATCACAGCAGCCCAGGCGGCACCGCAGCGATCGGCTCGCTTGAACTGCTTCCCAAAAGCGGACCCTGTGCCATCCAGCTCAACGGACAATCCAGCACCTCGCAGCTGACGGGCAAGCCAGAGTGCTCTGGCCTCCGCTTGTGTCCCGCGATTCACCAGATAAAGATCAGGAGGGCTCACCGCCGTCAGCCTCGCCGCGAGGCCACAGGGATCAGCTG
Organism: uncultured Synechococcus sp.; assembly: GCA_964459855.1. Taxonomy (GTDB): domain Bacteria; phylum Cyanobacteriota; class Cyanobacteriia; order PCC-6307; family Cyanobiaceae; genus Synechococcus_C. The sequence goes on from CAYWOE010000110.1 coordinate 2,707, forward strand.
CTTCCGCTGCCTCCAGCACCAGCAGCAATCGCTCCATTCCCAGCGCCCAGCCTATGGCTGGTGTGACAGGGCCGCCCAGCTGCTGCACCAGTCCGTCGTAGCGGCCGCCGCCGCAGACAGTCGCCTGGGCCCCGAGCTGATCACTGGTAATCTCAAAGGCGGTATGGCCGTAGTAGTCGAGCCCCCGGACCAATCGGGTGTTCACTCGAAATGGAATGTCCAGGTCCTTCAGGTACCCCTTCACCGCCTGAAAACGTTCAGTGCTGCTCTCGCAGAGAGCCCCAAGCAATGTGGGCGCGTCAGCCAGCAGCTTCTGAGTTTCAGAGTTCTTGCTGTCGAGAATGCGCAGAGGGTTGGTGTTCAACCTCTGCTGCGAGTCAGGATCAAGCTGATCAACACGAGCCTGAAGCCATGTCAGGAGTTGTGCGCGGTAGCAATGACGATCTTCAAGGGTTCCGAGAGTATTGATCTGAAGCTCTAGGCCTGACACACCAAGCGCCTCGAGGAAGTCCCAGGCCAGGGCAATGACTTCGGCATCACTGCGTGCGGATGCAACACCGAGCCACTCAACACCGATCTGATGAAACTGACGCTGACGTCCCGCCTGTGGGCGTTCGTAGCGAAACATCGGACCGCCGTACCAAAGCTTCTGGACGCCCCGGCTGAGCAGACCGTGCTGCACAACTGCCCGGACGACCGACGCCGTCCCCTCTGGACGCAATGTGCAGGAGCGGTCACCACGATCCTGAAAGGTGTACATCTCCTTGCCGACAACATCAGTGCCTTCACCGATGCCACGGGCAAAAAGATCTGTGGTCTCGAGCAGGGGTGTGCGGATCTCCTCGATCCCCGAACGACGGAAATGCGCACGGGCCGCTGCCTCCACCGCTTGCCAACGTCGTGTCTGGACAGGCAGCAGATCCACCATGCCTCGCAGGCTCTGCAGCTGACTCACGCAATCCTCGTCACCTCAGGACCAGTCTGCCCCTCCGCAGACGGTCAAGCGCGACTTTCTGCCATAGGTTCTGAAGATGGCTCAGTTACTGATCACTGGAGGAGCAGGATTCATCGGCAGCCACACCTGTCTTGTGCTGCTCGATGCAGGTCATGACCTGATCGTGCTGGACAACCACAGCAACAGCTCCCCGCTCGCTGTTGAAAAAGTTGCAGTGCTGGCAGGGTTGAACACCTCTGAGAAAAGCGACCGACAACGACTGCAGCTCATCAACGGCGACATCCGTGATGAGAACATTCTCGAGCAGCTGTTCGAAAGAGCACGCGCGACAGGCAAGCCGATTGAGGCAGTCATTCACTTCGCAGGTCTGAAAGCCGTTGGTGAATCCGTACGCGAACCGCTGCGCTACTGGGACGTCAATCTGAACGGCACACGGTCTCTGCTGGCTGCAATGAACGCCAGTGACTGCCGCACGCTGGTGTTCAGCAGCAGTGCCACGCTCTACGGATATCCCAAGAGCGTGCCGATCCCAGAGACAGCGCCGATTCAACCGATCAACCCCTACGGCCACTCCAAAGCAGCGGTTGAACAGGTGTTGCACGATCTTGCCGCAAGCACTCCGAATCAATGGCGCATTGCCTGTCTGCGCTACTTCAACCCTGTGGGCGCCCATCCCAGCGGTGAAATTGGTGAAGACCCGCTGGGCACACCAAACAACCTCTTCCCTTTTATCAGTCAAGTCGCCGTGGGGCGGCGCGAACAGCTGCAGGTGTTCGGGGGCGACTGGCCCACCAGCGATGGCACCTGCGTCCGTGATTACATCCA
>CAYWOE010000111.1:0-4468 GCA_964459855.1 uncultured Synechococcus sp.
GAACCTGGGAGATGCCGGCAGCGGCAAAGGCCGCTTTCATCGCCAGTTTGTCCATTCCCACGGCGGATCCGAGCACACCGGAGCCCACGAAGGGCTTCTGCATCAGCGTGAACAGCCCCTGCACCGTGCCGTCCTCTCCATTCGGTCCATGCAGAACCGGGTACCAGACATCGATTTGCTCAGGATCCACCGGAAGCTGCCGCAGGCCTCCGGCTGGCAGAGGCTGGGGCAGCTGGTCATCTCCCAGTGCTGCCATCCGCTGCAGCACGCTCCTGGCGATGGTTTCAGGCCACCAGCGTCCCGCACGGTCGATGTAGAGGGGAATCACCTGGAACCGCCCCTGATTAGCGGGGTCGTTCAGCGCTCTGATCACCGTTGCGGCCGAACGGATCGAGACGTCATGCTCCCCGGAATCACCTCCGAACACCACGCCAACGCGCACAGGGGGAGTCGGCATGGGGGGAAGATCTGTGAAAAGGTCTGCGCCGCAAACTATCAGTCGTGCACGGGAGTGCCACTGAGCGAGAAGGAACGCACCGCATCGATGCGGACCTTGACCAGATCGCCCGGCTGATGAAGCCGGCCATCAGAACCCGCCGCAGCGAAGAACGTCAGCCGGTTGGTGCGTGTGCGCCCCATCAGCTGCGACGGGTCCTTGGGATTGATGCCCTCGGCCAGCACCTCTTCAATCCGGCCGGCATAGCGGGCGTTGCGCTCCTTGGCGCAGCGTTCCACCAGAGCATTGATCTCCCGAAGACGTTCCACCTTCACGTCCTCCGGCAGCTGGTTGCCCCAGTTCGCAGCAGGGGTGTTGGGCCTCGGAGAGTAGGCCGCAGTGTTCACCTGATCAAAACCGATCTCCTCGATCAGCTTCAGGGTTCGTCTGAACTGGGCATCGGTTTCGCCGGGGAAGGCAACGATCACATCGGCGCTCAGAGAGGCATCTGGCATGCGCTCACGGATATGGTCGATGATCCTGCAGTAACGCTCGATCGTGTAGCCACGAGCCATGGCCTGAAGCACGTCGTTGTCTCCGCTCTGGAAAGGAATATGGAAGTGCTCACAGAGCTTGGACAGATCGGCGCAGGCATCAATCAGTCGCTTCGTGAAGTAACGGGGATGGCTTGTGGCGAACCGGATCCGTTCAATCCCCTCCACGTCATGGACGTGATGGAGCAGATCGGTGAGGGTGTTTTTGCGTCGTCCTTCGGCAGTGATGCCGGGAAGATCGCGTCCATAGGCGTCGATGTTCTGCCCCAGCAGGGTGATCTCTCGATATCCCTGTGCTGCCAGACCCTCCATCTCCAGCTTGATCGCATCCGGAAGACGTGACTGCTCCTTGCCGCGCACGGATGGCACAACGCAGTAGGTGCAGCGCTCGTTGCAGCCGTAGATCACGTTCACCCAGCCGCAGATTCTGCTGTCGCGACGGGCGGTGGTGATGTCTTCAAGGATGTGGTGCTCCTCGGTCGCCACCACCTGCTGGCCACTGTCAACCTGCAGCAACAGGGTTTCCAGCCGGTTGGCGTGCTGTGGGCCCATCACCAGATCCAGTTCGGGCACGCGCCTCAGCAGTGATTCCCCTTCCTGCTGGGCGACGCAGCCTGCCACAACCAGTTTGAGATGGGGGTTGGCACGTTTACGGCGTGCCTGGCGGCCGAGGTAGCTGTAGACCTTCTGTTCAGCGTTGTCGCGGATCGTGCAGGTGTTGTAGAGGACGAGATCAGCGTCCAGTTCGGCGCTCGCCTCCCGATATCCCATCGACTCGAGAATTCCGGCCATCCGCTCGGAATCAGCCTTGTTCATCTGGCAGCCGAAGGTGGTGATCCAGTAACTGCCCCGTTCGAGGCCTGGCAGTTGAACGGTGGAGGGAGAGGCGGTGACGGTCAAGGCTGAGGGCCGTCCGATGGACCGCCGGCGATGGAACCTTTCTTCAGTGTGGTTCACGAGGGTCCTATGTCACCTTGAAGTTCGGTGCGCACGTTGGATGGGCTGGACACTGCGTCGTTTTCCGCTCACCAAGGCTGTTCCACTGGCCATCAGCCGTGGCACCACTGCAGCCGTTGAACACCTTGAACTGTGCCTTGACCATGGCGGTGTCACCGGCCGTGGCGAATCTGGTGGCCTGAGTACGGGACACCGCGCCTACGACCTCAATGGCATTGAGACAGAGCTGATGGCTGTGATTCCCTCCCTCAACGAGCTTGACCCTGCAGAGCGCAGCGCCTTTGATTCCCTGCTGAAAACGCTGTCCCCTCCTGCACGTTGTGCTGTTGACCTGGCGCTCTGGGACTGGTGGGGACAGCGTGTGCGACAACCGATCTGGCGCCTGTTCTCTCTGGATGGCCATCGATGTGTTGCCACCAGCGTCACTCTGGGTCTTGCCTCGGTGGAGGCTGTGCAGCAGCGGCTCAATCGCTGGTGGGATCAACTGCCGGCAACCCGCATCAAGCTCAAGCTCGGCAGCCCTGATGGACTCGACCATGACAGGGCACTGCTGTATGCGGTGGCGTCGATGCTCAGGATCCGCACGCAGAAGACCGGAGTGGCCCATGAACTTCAGGTTGATGCCAACGGCGGCTGGACGGTTCAGCAGGCCAGGTCGATGCAGTCAGATCTTCTGGCTGCTGGAGTTGTTCTGCTGGAACAGCCGATCGCTGCTAATGGCGATGCTCAGGAGGACCTGCAGGGGTTCGCGGCTCTGCGTGAGCACTGCAGCCTGCCGCTTGTGGCCGATGAAAGCTGCTGGGATCTGGAGGATCTGCTGCGGTTGGCCCCCCATGTGGATGGCGTCAACCTCAAACTGCTGAAAACCGGTGGGTTGAGCGAGGCTCTGTTGATGGCCAGAGTCGCCGGCCGTCTGGGGCTGGATCTGATGGTGGGTTGTTACTCAGACAGCACACTGCTGAACGGGGCGGCCTCCCAGTTGTTGTCGTTGATCCGCTGGCCTGATCTCGACAGCCATCTCAATCTTGTTGATGATCCCTATGTGGGTCTTGATGTTGACGGGGACAGGTTGTCTCCTCCAAAAGCAGTGGGACTTGGTATCAGCCAGGCCGGTTGCCTCGAGTAAGGGCTATAGAAACGACCTTGAATCAGCCTGATTTGTTGGCGTCCTGCTCAGCCAGTTCGCGCAGATATCTGCGTCTCTGTGGAGATTCGTAGCCTGTGATCTGGTAGGTCTTGGTGGGTTTGCCAGACCTCCTCCACTCCCTGTGAGGAGCGATTTCTCTTCGGTTCATTGAGGACTCGATTTATCGGTTCTCGCGCAGTGGACCCTTCTGGGCTCTTCGGCGTTTTGTGATTATTGCATGGTTTTCAGGATTCTGCATTTTCTGCTGCTCAAACCATCTGGATGAAGCGCTGATTTGCTGCGGCGTTGTGAACGCAAAAGCATCGAAAACGATGCGTTGTGTCACTGCCAAGAGGTGCATTCACACCTCTGAACTGACTCTGCTATTGAATCGCTGTCAAGCTCCGATGAATGCTTGATTCCATCCGGATGTCCGACGCATCAAACCGAACACCTGGAGCGCCTCGATGCTGAATGAATCAATCCTTCCCGTCATGCATTGAGCGAAGCTTGTTGATGGCTTTTGAGCATTGTTCAGAAGCCTGTCAGATGGAGCACGGCCTCCAGTGCTGCCAGGCCGAGCAGAAATGTCGCTCCAAGGAAACCTGCCTCTTTCAGTCTTTTGGACACGTTCAGTACCTCCAGAAGAATGCAGGCTTCTGAGCGGAACCTTAATCACAACTGCTGTTGAAACTGACTCAAAACACAAAAGTATTTTTCGCCTGTGAATAACAATTTGTTTCTGTAATGCTCTGTGTCATTGGTTTGAAAAAGCGGCGTTTTAAGACTCTCAGCGATATGAAAAATGTGTCTTTTCGTTGAGTAGATGATTGTGTTGCGTGACTCTTCAGCGCTTCCGGTCGGTGATCGGTGTCATGTTGATGTTGGTGGATGTTGCGGCTTTTCTTCTTGTCCTGCCGTTGTGCGTGAAGGTCGATGGGTGTTGCTAAATCCATGATCACGGGCTCCTGATGCAGCGCCCGGTCACTCGTGGGGGCCCGATCACTTGAGTCTGGAATCCATCAACCAGTGCCCCGAAGGCTTTGCCGCGATGCCGCTGGTTCTGATGCAGCACGGGGGTTTGGCGACTCTCACCGGGAAGACCGGACTGGCGATGCTGCGCCATCGCTCTGGCCCGATTGTGGCCGTGATCGATCCTGACCATGCCGGTCAGCGACTGGAAATGGTCACAGGGATTGCCAGGCAGGTGCCTGTGGTGGGAAATCTCACCGAGGCTCTCGCGTATGGACCAAGAGTGGCTGTGGTCGGTCTGGCTCCTTCAGGCGGTGTGCTGCCCGCTCCCCTGCGCGCGGATGTGCTGGCGGCGCTCAACGCAGGTCTGTCTCTTGCCAGCGGTCTGCACACTTATCTCAACGATGACGCGGAGCTGCGAGC
>CAYWOE010000112.1:0-4467 GCA_964459855.1 uncultured Synechococcus sp.
AGGGTCCTGTCTGCAACAGCATGGGACTCACCGCAATCGAATGCCCTGATGGCGTATGCCACAGCCACCACGGCGGTCATGCCGTGGAGCGCAGCACGATGGAACACCTGCTGGCCGAGCATGGGCGTGAATGGTGCGAACGCCTGGCGGAACGCATCTATGAGATGTCGGTGGACACGTTCTCCCAAACTGTGATGCCGAGCCTTCATGCGGCGGGCTGGCAGCGTCGGCACCTCGACTGGGAATTCAAGCTGAGGGAACTGGATTCCGAACCGGATCGCACCCTGGTGGACGGAATCATCAACGCCACCGAAAGCTTTCTGCGCAGCAGCGAGGTCCATCGCCTGTTCATCCAGGAGCTTGTTCAGGGAACCTTCGATGAAGCATCCGACGATCATCTGCGCGCGGCCTCCGTGCGGCATCTGATCGACAGTGAAATTCTGATGATGCTCCATGAGAACAGAGCCGAACTGATGGAACGCCTGCAATCAAGGATTCTTGAACCGGCTGGTGGTCAGGTCGATCGGGCCCAGAAGGCAGCTGAGGAGGGGCTCATGGAAGTGGAGCGGCTGCTCTGCAACCACATCGAATCGCTCTGAGCACGACGCGAGCAGGGAGCCAGCAACATCCTGAGCAGGATCTTCAAAAAATCGGTTGAAGCTCCTGCTCCAGCGCCACCGCCTGCGGACGATGTCCCTGATCGCGCAGCAGACGGGCACGAAGGATCAAAGGGTCGAGATCACAATCCAGGGGCCAGCAACGCTCAAGACAACGGCGTGACTCTGGACCGGACGAGAAACGGATAAGGCTTCTGGCCATGGCGGCAGGGGCCCGAACCCCAGGGGGTGATGGTCGGAAGTTAAGGGTGGCGCAGGCGATTGGAATGGTTAGAAAGACCTATCTTTCCCGGCTGCCATCACCACACCGTCCTTCGCTCTCGGCGCTCCCGCTGAATCCCAGGCCATTCGCCCGAGGCAATGGCAGCAGCAGCTGATTCAGCTGCTGCGCCGAAGGCTGGATCCAGGCACCAGCGCGGGGCGTGACGTGCTGATTCACGCCGGTCCTGGCGCTGGCAAGACGCTTGGAGCCCTGCTGGCCTTTCAGATGATGCGCTCGGAACGAAGGCTCCAGCGAGCCCTGATCTTCTGTCATCGCACGTCCATTCTCAGTCAGTGGCAGAGCGCTGCATCCAAACTGGGGCTTCGCCTGGAGCTCTGGAACGGGCCTGGAAGCGCCTCAGACGAGGCTGATGGATGGCTGCTCAGCTACCAGGGAGCCGGACGTCAGCAGGAGACACTTCAGGCCGAACTCAGCAACTGGGATCAGCAGATGCTGCTGGCCATCGCGGACGAAGCGCATCACCTCGGGGTTGATCCCGATGAACCTGAAGGCCCTGTCTGGGGGCGGACCTTTCTGGATCTGAGCAACCATGCGCGTCTGCGCCTTGGCCTGACAGGCACACCCTTCCGTGCCGACAACCTTGCGTTCTGCGCCGCAAGGCGCGTGCGGGTGGAGGAAGCAGGTCAGCTGGTGGAACAGATCCATCCCGATCTCTCCGTGGAACCCCGAGAACTGATCGAAGCCGGTGATGTCCGTCCGCTGGAATTTCGTTTCCAGGACGGCTGGGTGGAACACAGCGCACAGGGCATGCCGGATCGAGAGGTTTCACCTCTGTCAGCGGAACAGAGAGAAAGCTGGAGAGCGCGCAATCTCCGCCGCGCCATCCGGCTCTCCGACAGCAGCAGCATTGCTCAGCTGCTGCTGCTGAGAGCCCGCAACAAGCTCCAGAGCGTGCGGGAACGCCACCCACGCGCGGGCGGGCTGGTGATCGCGCGCGACATCGAGCATGCCCGCAGCATCACCTTGTTGCTGGAGGAGGAAGGTGACCAGGTGGATCTGGTGCATTCGCAGGATCCGGCAGCGTCTGAACGCCTCAACGGCTTCCAGAGCGGACATGCCGACTGGTTGGTGAGCATCGACATGTGCGCGGAAGGGTTCGACGCTTCAAGACTGAGGGTGGTCGCGTACCTGACAACGGTGGTCACACGCAGCCGATTCGTGCAGGGAATCACAAGGGCCGTGCGCATGTGCGCTGAACGGGCTCCGCTGGAGGCTGTGCCGCGCGATCCCTCCTATGTATTCGCCCCCGCAGACCCTCTGCTGATGCAGTACGCACGCAGCTGGTCCCTCTCTGAGCCCTATCGGATCGCAGCTCCGGCGAACGCTGAGGAGGGCGACGTTCATCCGCTGGGTGACTGGCGAGGGCCATCGCTGCCGATGGAAGCGGTGGAGGACAGCGCCGGAGCTGTGATTCGGATGCGCACCCCGCAGTTACCGACATTTCTGCAGCGTTGAAAACATTTTTCCGCAAGAAAAAATGCGACATTCTGCAAATTCCAGCCTGATTTGGCCCCATCAACCATCAGCCTGGTCGCCATCTGGGAAACAGACATGGACGCAGCACTTGAACGTCGAGTCAACGTTGCCACCTGCTGGGCAACAACCCGGATCGCTGTCCTGGACAGCACTGAGCGCTACGAAGACAGCTATGCGCTGACGCAAGAATTCAGGGAATGGATCACCTGCCTGGGCGAGCACCCGGAACTTCTTGAAGACTCAGTCTTGAGCGTTCAGCGAACACAAGGCAAACGCCATCGCCTGGAGCTGGATGAAGCGGCGGATGATGCTGTTGAAATCTAAAGAAAGGCTTAAATTTGTATCGAACCCCTAAGATATTTCAATCTAATTTATACACCAAGCCTGAACATATCCCACCTCACAGTTGAAGCCAGCGCCTCCCCTTGCTCCCCACTGTCAAGGCGGCGCGGAGATTAAAGTCAACTCATAGTCAATCCGGATAAGCATGGCGGTCGAGAATCTGGTGATCGTCGGCTCCGGTCCCGCCGGATACACCGCCGCGATCTATGCCGCCCGCGCCAATCTCAGCCCTGTGCTGATCACGGGATTTCAGCGGGGGGGGATTCCCGGTGGTCAGCTGATGACCACGACCCACGTGGAGAATTTTCCAGGGTTCCCCGATGGTGTTCTCGGCCCTGATCTGATGGACCTGATGAAAGCCCAGGCCACACGATGGGGGACAAGACTTCTGGAAGCGGACGCTGATCGAATTGATCTCGGCCAGAGGCCTTATCGGATTGAAGTTGAGGGCGAGGTCATCGAAACCCAGGCGGTGATCATTGCCACAGGTGCCAGCGCCAATCGACTCGGACTGCCCCATGAGGATCGCTTCTGGAGCAGGGGCATCAGCGCCTGTGCCATCTGCGATGGAGCGACGCCACAGTTCCGCAATGAGGAACTGGCTGTGGTCGGCGGTGGAGATTCAGCCTGTGAGGAAGCTGTTTATCTCACCAAATACGGCAGCCATGTGCATCTGCTTGTTCGCTCAGACCGACTGCGCGCCAGTGCGGCAATGAGTGATCGGGTTCATGCCAATCCTCAGATCACCGTGCACTGGAACACGCAGGTGAACGATGCGCAGGGTGATGACTGGCTGAGCGGCCTCATACTTCAGCGGCGTGACAGCGATCTGAGCGAAGAGCTGGCTGTTCGAGGCATGTTCTATGCGATCGGGCACACTCCCAACACCGAACTGGTGAGCAAACAGCTCGACTGTGACCAGGCCGGTTACCTGATCACCCAGCCCGGCCGACCGGAAACCTCAATGGACGGGGTCTTCGCTGCGGGCGATGTTGCCGACGCAGAGTGGCGTCAGGGGGTGACCGCTGCCGGCAGCGGCTGCCAGGCAGCTCTTGCCGCTGAGCGCTGGCTCACCCATCACAACCTGGCCACCCTGATCAACCGCGATCAGGCAGAGCCGGCCAAAGCAGACACCCCTCAGACAACGGCGGAAACCACGGAAGCCACCTACGACTCAACCGCTCTCTGGCAGAAGGGAAGCTACGCACTGCGAAAGCTTTATCACGACAGCAGCCGCCCACTGCTGGTCGTCTACACCTCACCCAGTTGTGGCCCCTGTCATGTGCTCAAACCTCAGCTGAAGAGAGTGCTTGACGAACTTCATGGTGAAGCCCAGGGGGTTGAAATCGATATCGAGGCCGATCAGGAGATCGCCCAGCAGGCCGGAGTCAACGGCACACCGACAGTCCAGCTGTTTTTCGACAAACAACTGAAGCAACAGTGGCGTGGTGTGAAGCAACGCAGTGAGTTCCTGACCTCGATTCGGTCCGTTCTCACCGAGGTCTGAGCTTCAGCGACGACGAGGTCCACCCGGACGGTTTCCACCCGGACGACCGCCGGGGGCTCCTGCGTTGCGCTCCCGGTAGGTGATCCGACCGCGCGTCAGGTCGTAGGGACTGATCTCGACCAGCACCTTGTCTCCAGCCAGAAGTTTGATTCTGAACTTGGTGAGCTTGCCCGCCGCACGGCAAAGGCATTGATGACCTGCGGGCTGTTCCAGGGTCACCAGGTAGAACCCGTTGCCCTGTT
>CAYWOE010000113.1:0-4455 GCA_964459855.1 uncultured Synechococcus sp.
TGGCCGTGATGATCCTGGTTGGTGGTCTCGGCCTGATGGCGATCACCACCTTCCTGCAGGGATTTGTCGTGCGGGGGGCTTCCCTGCGGCGGCGGCTGGATCGAGGCCAGACGCTCGACCAGTTCGGAGTGGGTGGTGTCGGCGGCACATTCAGGAGCATTGCCCTCACGGCAGCCGTGCTGATCATGGTGGGGGCTTTTGTTCTCTACAACTTCGGGTTCTCAGACGTTCCCGCAGGTGGTGAAAGGCTTTGGGCATCGGTGTTTCACAGCATCTCGGCCTACAACAACGCAGGCTTCGGCCTCTGGAGCGACAGCCTCGAGAGCTACAGGACGAACCGTGTGGTGAACGTCGTGATCATGCTCCTGATCGTTCTGGGTGGACTGGGCTGGCGAGTGACCAGTGATCTGTGGAGCAATCGACAGCGATTGAAACGGCGCAATCTCAGTCTTCACACCAGGCTGGTGCTGCGCACGTCCATCCTTCTGGTTCTGATCGGCACCTTCGGACTGCTGCTGACCGAATCCCTGTCCAAGGGGCACATACTCACCACGATGGGTTGGCCTGAGCGGCTGATGAGTGCCCTGTTCGAATCGGTGAGTGCCCGCACAGCTGGATTCACCACAGTTCCGCTCTCGGAGCACAGTGTCTCCGATTCCGGTTTGCTGCTCCTGATGGCCCTGATGTTCATCGGAGCCAGTCCCGGCGGAACGGGAGGAGGCATCAAGACAACCACCGTGGCAGCGCTGATGGCCGCGACCCGGTCCACGCTGCGGGGCCAGGATGACGTCGTCATCCGTCACCGTCAGATTCCCGACAAGGTTGTGCTCAGAGCCGTGAGCATCGTGATGGCGTCCCTGATGTTCGTTCTGGTGATGGCGCTGCTGCTCGCACTCACAACCAATCAGAACGGAGACGAGCCACTCACCTTTCTGGAACTGCTGTTCACCTGCATCTCCGCCTTTGCCACGGTGGGGATGGACCTGGGTGTGACCGAACAGCTTGGGCGCTTTGGCCAGCTGATTCTGGTGGTGGGAATGTTTGTGGGACGGCTGGGGATCCTGCTGCTGCTGAGTGCAATCTGGGAGAGCTTCGACCGAAACCAGCTGCAGCGCCAGAATCGGATCGGTTATCCCAGAGAGGATCTCTATGTCTGACCTCGATCCTTTGGAGCTGATGCGATGAGGGACTGGTGGCACTGGTCGCCTGCTGAGGACAGCGACCCCCGCAGCTTCGGGATCGTGGGCGTGGGACGTTTCGGCAGTGCTGTTTGCCGACAGCTAATGCAGAGCGGCGCTGATGTGCTGGCCGTGGATCGTTCCTCCAAGGCGATCGAGGAACTCAGGCAGCTTGAGCCGTCGATCGAAGCAAGAGTGCTGGACTGCACCGACGAGGAATCCCTGCGCGAAGCAGGCATCCTCGACATGGACACCGTGGTGGTGGCCATCAGCGAACCGATCGAAGCCAGCATCACGGCCACCCTGATCGCGAAAGACAGTGAGGGCACTCGGGTGCGACGTGTCATTGCACGCGCCACCAGCGACCTGCACGAAAAGATGCTGAAACGCGTTGGTGCGGATCGGGTGGTGTTCCCCTCCCGAATGCAGGGTGAGCGGCTCGGGCTCGAGCTGGTTCGCCCCAATCTGATGGAGCGGCTGGAGCTCGACGAGCTCAATTCAATCGAGGAGATCAAGGTGCCTGAGCGCTTTGTGGGCCTCTCGCTGCGCGATCTCAATCTGCGCAAGAACTACCGGGTCAACGTGCTGGCAGCCGGGCCGGCAGCTGACCTGATGGTCAATCCATCGGCATCGCACGTGCTCATGGAGGGACACGTCCTGGTGGTGATGGGCCTGACGGAAGACCTTCAGAACCTGCCACGCACCTGAGCGGAATCATGCGTGTGATCGGGCTGATGAGCGGCACCAGCGCCGATGGGGTCGATGCCGTTCTGGCGCAGTTCAGCGGTCGGGCGGCGACACCTCGCTGGACCTTGCTGCGCAGTGTTTCCTGCCCTTATCCCCCAGACCTGCGCAGGCGAATGCTGGCTATCGCCCAGGGAGAGGCCGCTCCTGCGGGAGTACTGCTGGACCTGGCGGAAGCCATCACGGAACAGCAGGCGAAGGCGGCTGAATGCTGCGACCCCGATCGCTCAGCCAGCCTTGTTGGCTGCCACGGTCAGACGATCTGGCATCGCCCACCTGAATGCGATGCAACAGGTCGGACGCGGCGGGGGAGCAGCTGGCAGATGCTTCAGGGTCCGTTGCTGGCTCAGATGCTGCAGCGTGCTGTGGTCCATGATTTTCGTGCAGCCGACCTCGCACTGGGCGGGCAGGGTGCACCACTGGTGCCCATGGCGGATGCAGCTCTGATGGGAAGAATCCAAGGCTGGCGAGCGCTTCTGAACCTCGGGGGTATCGCCAACATCACCCTGATTCCACCCTCAGCAGGTCCGGACCGTCAGCGACAGGTGCTCGGCTGGGACTGCGGTCCGGCCAACAGCCTGATCGATCTGGCCATGGAGGCTTTCACAGATGGACGGCAGCACTGCGACAGGGACGGTGGCATGGCGGCGCTGGGGCAGGTGATGGATGAGCCGCTCACGAACTGGCTGCGAGAGCCCTACTTCCTGCGCAGGGGGCCCAAATCAACCGGGCGGGAACTGTTCGGCCGGGCAGATCTGGAGCGGAGACTCAAAGAACTTCAACCGGGGCGCCTGGAGGACCAGATGGCCACACTCACAGCTTTCACAGCTGCCGTTGTGGCTCAGGACCTGCAGCATCTGAGCAGCCTTGACCTCCCCCTGCCGGTTGAGATGGTGGTGGCCGGAGGAGGCCGACGCAACACAACGTTGATGCGGGAACTGCAGTCCCGATGCCTTGGCCTGCGAGTGCGCCCAAGCGATGATCTGAATCTTCCATGTGAGTCGCGCGAGGCCCTGGTGTTCGCACTGCTGGCCTGGTGGCATCACCGCAACCATCCCGGCAACGCCCCCTCCATCACCGGTGCTGAACGCAGCTGTGTTCTCGGAATACGCGCCGACCCGGCCTGAGTGCAACCTTCGATCAACGGGAGAACCGAATCAGCCCGGACGATGCAACCGCAGTCGTCTTGGAGCTCCCCGCAGTCGGCGAGGCTGCTGCGCCTCGAGAGCCGAGCGCAGTCGTTCGGCTGACGTTGGCGGAGAAGCCATCGAAGACCCGGACTGCTCCAGACGCTGAACGCCCTGCTGGATCAGAACCTTGGCCATGTTGCTGACGGTTCGGCACTCCTGCTCGGCGAGTGCCGTGAGCCGATTGCAGAGCTCCTCGGGCAACACAACCTGAATCCGTGGAGATTTCGGCTTCCCGCTGGATGAGGTTTGGCGGGTCGCCACGAACCGTGAGGCAGAGATACCTGAAAGTGTACAGAGATGCGCAAGGGTAGTATCCAGCACTATGATGCGGTCATCGATCCGATTTGCGACACGCGGCTCATCACCCCAGGACTGCACAAACCCACGATTCCGCCAGGACTGCCATGCCACGTACAACCAGCCAGGCCTCCAGCACCCGCCAGGCAGCACCTCGCACCCGCAGGGCAGCCGGTTCACGTCGCTCACGCCGTGCCGCGGAAAACAGCGATGTGCTGGTGTCTGCCGTGATCAGCTCCTATCTGCTCACCCACCTGCACCATGTGCTGCAACGGGCTGAATACGGAGCCGTACAGGAGGGGAGGGTGTCACAGGCTGCCAACTACGCGCAGCTGCGCAAGGTTCTGTGCATGGACGCCCGCAGCATGGAGGACGCCTCGGCATCAGGCCTCAAGGAGGCCGACCTTGACCAGGCCGCTTGAGAGGCTTTCGCTCCATGGGCGCACCGGACAGCCATGGATAGGGTTTGTGGAGATGGTGATGCGCCGTGAGCAACGCAGCAGAGCTCTACGACAAGATTGAGCAGGACAGGGATCTGACCCGTGCTCTGTTCAGGCAGGCACTCCAGAACCCGGATGGAGCCATCGAGGCCATCTGTCAGGTGGGCGAGCGCATGGGCCTTCCTGTGACCAATCACGACGTCAAGGCATTCATCAGCAGCCTTGATGACGACCTCAGCAAGCAGTGGCTGGTCAAGGCGAGAGGTGGTCTTTGACCAGCTGACTGGTTTGAGTGGGTGAAGACGGGGCAGGCAGCCGATCGCGGCTGCCGCCTCCACCGGCCCAGCTGAAGAACAACCAGTAACTGACCAGGGCCAGACCTGCGGCCACCACCAGGGCGGCGACTTGCTCCAGCCTTCGCATCAACACAGCATCTGTCTGTGAGCACAGTCTGCCCATACCTCGACGCGAGATGATGGAGATTGTCCGCGTTCTCGCCGGTGCTGCGACTTGAGCACGTCAGCAAGATCTATCCCACCGGGGAGGTGCTGAGGGACGTCACCTGGGAGATCAAACCCGGCGATCGCATTGGCCTGGTGGGTGTCA
>CAYWOE010000114.1:0-4427 GCA_964459855.1 uncultured Synechococcus sp.
AGCTTGCGTGGAGATTGGGCAGGTTCCATCCCTCTGCTCTCCGCTCAACGTTCCATCCTTCAACCTGCCACAACGCTCCAAAGCTGCCAACGCTTTGATCCGATTTGCAGCTCAGCTGCCAGCGGTGGAATTCATGGCCGTTGAGTGTGTCCCCCTGATGCAACAACAGACTGTCGCTGCAGGCCTCCAGTGTTCTGTAGCCCACCTGCAGTCGTCCGCGTCTGGCCTCAAAAGGGAGCACACCAGCCATGGCATGCAGTTCTCCCTCCGGATCGGCCAGTTTGCGGCCCAGCATCAACATCCCTCCGCATTCGGCGTAGATGGGTTTGTGGCGAATCCATTCATGCAGCGCTGAGAAGGTCGTTTCGCACTGACTCAGCCGCTTCGCATGCAGTTCGGGAAATCCGCCGGGCAGGATCAGGCCGAACGCCTCCTGCGGTGGAGAGGCATCGCTCAAGGGACTCCATGGCAGTACAGGCATCCCCAACGCCTCCAGACACTCCTGCATCTCCGGGTAGCGGAAGTGAAAGGCCTCGTCCTGTGCAACGGCCACTGGCAGAGAGCTGAGTTGCTGATTGCTGTTCAGTGCTGGGGCGAAAAGGGTGCGAATGGGGTCCGCCCCTGGCTCCGGTGCTTGTAGCAGCCTGCTGAACTCCGTCATCGCCAGGTGCTGTTCCGCCAGGGAGGCCCAGTGCCCCAGTCGTTTCTCCAGGGAGTTCAGTTCATGGGCCGGAGCGAGACCAAGATGGCGGTTGGGCAGCTCCAGGCTGGGATCCGCTGGCAGGCAGCCGAGGCACCGCACCCCGATATCCATCAGCACGTCTTCGAGCAGTTCGCGATGCCTTGGGCTGCTGACGCGATTGAGAACCACGCCCGCCAGGTTGAGGCGTGGATCCTGATCCCTGAATCCTCGAACCAGTGCGCCACAGGAGCGCGCCTGACCGCCGGCATCCACCATCAGCACCACCGGAAGTCCGAGCTGCAAGGCCACATCGGCTGTACTCCCCTCGGAGCTCGCGCCAATGCCATCGAACAGTCCCATCACGCCCTCGACGAGGGTCATGTCACAGCGACCGCCGTAGCCGTTGAAGCAGAGTTGAACCCAGGCTTCGCCACAGAGGGGCAGGTCAAGATTCCGGCAGGGCTGTGACGCCGCCACTGACAGCAACTGTGGGTCGAGGTAGTCGGGTCCGACCTTGAACGGCTGAATGGTCCGCCCGCTCTGGCGGGCCCAGGCAATCAGGCAGAGGCTTAACAGGGTTTTACCGCTGCCGCTGGCCGGAGCAGCGATCACGCAGGCCATGGAATGAGCGGAGCGACTGGAAAGGCCCCGCTCGGCGGGGGTTCAGCTGATCAGCTTGGCAGCCAGCGGTGCAGCAGCGACCAGCAGTGGATTGGTGGAGTCATGTCCGCCCTCCAGCTGGCGGGACACATCCGCTTCCACAGGGGAATGCTGCACGGGCACCACCTCTTCAATGAGCTCCATGCTGGCCATGCCGCCGGCCTCGAGTCGCATGCAGCCTCCTGACTCGGCGCAGAGAATCACGCAGATTGCAGGCTGACGCTCAGGCTTGCAGATCAGCCGAAGCCCCACGATCTGCCCTGGATGGATGCTCGGCTGCCCCATCGGCACCGGCGACACACGCATCTGAACCTCGGTCCCGTCCGGGCGCTGGAAGTTGGCGCTGATGCTCTGGTCCGAGTTGTGTTGTGTGTGCTTCAGCTCCCAGCCAAGGCGGTCAGCGATCCAGGACCCAAGCAGGAGTCCCTGCACCGGATGCTCGCCTTCGACATCAATGTCGAGCTGAACGACATGACCCAGGGCATCGCGGCGATGGGGTGGGTCAAAGACCATGGCCAGGGTCTGATGCCAGCTGCCGAGCCTCAGCCAGTTCAGATCGTTGACCGACTGCCCGGCTTCGATTCTGGAGGCCAGAAGATTGAGACAGAAACGCGGATCCCCAAGGGAGGAATCGAGAATCAGTCGCCGGGGTGAACTGGCCAGTTGCTCCAGGAGCTCCGGAGCTTCATCGAGCGCACCGTTCCACCACACCCAGGCAGGGAGTTCCTCCGGCAACAGTGGGTCGAGGATGGCCAGTCCCTGCTGCAGGGCAGGTTTGCCACCGCGCAACACGACCACATCTCCACAGGCAGCCGTTCCACCCCCCTCCTCCGGAAGCGGGCAATAGGCAGCGACCAGGGTTTCCAGTGGCTGCTGTTCGTCGAGGCTCGGTGCCAGGGTGATCAGGCGGCGAGGGCGCAGATTGCTGAGTGCTGCGTCCACATGTTGTCCCCGCAGATCCTCACCGGTATGACTGCCCTCCATCTGGTTCAGGCAGCTTGCAACGGCCCCTGTCAGAGGAGGTGTGCTGATCGGCAGATCACCATCCACCACGGCCTGCCGTCCTGAGGCGATCAGCTGCGCTCTCTGCACACCGGTGATCGGTCCATCCAGGCGTCCCGTGCGCACCAGTTGCTGCTCAACCCACGCCGGCTGCCAGACCAGCAGGCAAAACGTATGTGCACCGACATTGTTGGGCTGATCGCGCGACCACAGTTGTTCCAGGTAGCCGGGCACCTCGGAGGGCGGCAGTTCGAGGGGAGTTTGAAGCGTGAGCTGGGGAGACATGGTGCAGCCTGTGGATTGGGACAGAACGTGGACAGTCGGGTCTGATCAGGGGCGTCGCCAGAGCAGGCCGTCACGGGCGAGCAGGGCATCGGATGCCGCTGGTCCCCAGGTTCGTGATTCGTAGGGGTGGATCGGCAGCTGCCAGGGGCTGTCTTCGATCAGTTCCAGAAGAGGGGTGTACAGGCGCCAGGCTGCCTCCACTTCGTCACTGCGCGTGAACAGCGTGGGGTCGCCGAGCATGGCGTCAGCAAGCAGCCTCACATAGCCCTCATCGGAGGGCTCGCCAAAGGACTCGTCGTAGGAGAACTCCATCTCGACAGGACGGCTGCGCATGCCCGAACCGGGCGACTTCACCTCAAAACGGAATTCAGCTCCTTCATCAGGCTGAATTCTCAGCACCAGCTGATTGGCGGTTGGACCGCCTCCTGCGGCATCGAACAGATGAACCGGCGCTTCCCGGAAGGTGAGCACCACTTCACTGAGGCGTTTCGGCAACCGTTTGCCGGTGCGCACGTAGAAGGGAACACCCTGCCAACGCCAGTTGTCGATGAACAGCTTCATCGCCACATAGGTTTCCGTGGTGCTGTTGGGGTCCACACCGTGTTCCTGGCGATAGCCGGGTAATGGGGCGTCCTGGGTTCCACCAGGTCCGTACTGACCACGAATGCAGCAGTTCCAGGGTTCGTTTTCATCCGCGAGACGAGCCGCCTGAAGAACCTTGGCCTTTTCGCTGCGGATCGCTTCGGGATCGAAGCGTCCGGGTGTTTCCATGGCTGTGATCGCCAGCATCTGGGTCAGGTGGTTCTGCACCATGTCCCTGAGGGCACCTGAGGTTTCGTAGTAGCCGGCCCTTTCCTCCACACCGACCGTTTCCGCTGCTGTGATCTGAACACTCGAGATGTAGTTCCGGTTCCAGATCGGCTCGAAGATGGTGTTGGCGAATCTCAGAACCATGATGTTCTGGACTGTTTCCTTACCCAGGTAATGGTCAATGCGGAAGATCTGATTCTCCTGTCCGCAGCTCTGCACCACACGGTTGAGCGACTGGGCACTGCCGTAATCCCTGCCGAAAGGCTTTTCGATCACCACGCGACTGCGTTGAGGATCCTTCAGCAGCCCTGCGTCAGCGAGAGCACGACAGCCACTGCCGTAGAACTTCGGTGAGACCGAAAGATAGAACGTGCGGTTGCTGCGGGTGGCTCGCATCCGGTCGATCTCGTCGAGCCGATGACCGAGTTTCACGAGGTCCTCAGGCACCTGGAGATCCACCGGTTCATAGAACATGCCCGCTGAGAACTGCTCCCAGGCCGCCTGGTTCTCGCTCACTGTTGTCGGCATGGCATCCGCCATCTTCTGGCGGAATTCCTCATCACTCCAGGGGCGTCGGGCACAGCCCAGCAATGCGAATTCACTCGGCAGGCGTCGCTGTCGGAACAGCTCGAACAGAGCCGGCACGAGCTTGCGATGGGTGAGGTCACCGCTGGCCCCGAAGATCACCAGGCACTGAGGTGCGATCACTCGCTCCTGACGCAGGCCGACCCTCAGTGGGTTCGTCATCGTTGCGCTCATGACACCGGAAGCTCTGACGAAGGTTTAACCAGGAATCCCCGCTCTGACAGTGCTCCAGAACATCCCGCCATGTTTTGTGGTCGTCTCGGCACAACTGCTGCCCATCAAAAAACCCGCCATTCGGCGGGTATGAGAATCAAACGAGTTCCTTCTGACCGAAGTCAGTAGGTTTCAACGTGCCAGCGGTCGGCTTTCTTCAGCTGGGGACGCAGCTCGGCCCAGTCGAGAC
>CAYWOE010000115.1:0-4421 GCA_964459855.1 uncultured Synechococcus sp.
AATTCGATGTGTCGAAGCCGGAGGGCTGCCTGCCCACCACTGAGGCCATCGTTCGCCAGATCTGGACACGTCTGAGTCCCCATCTGCCGATCACGGCTCTGCGCCTCTACGAACAACCAGGCCTCTGGGCCGACTATCTCGGACATCCCATGGACGCCTTCCTCACGATCCGCACCCACTTCGCCGCGGCCCACCGCCTGGCAAGACCTGAGCTCAGTCAGGAGGAAAACGAGCGCATCTATGGAAAGTGCGCCCGTCCTCACGGCCATGGCCATAACTATCTGGTTGATGTCACCGTGCGTGGCCCGATCGATCCACGTTCCGGGATGGTCTGCGATCTCTCGGCGCTGCAGCGCCTTGTGGATGATCTCGTGGTGGAGCCTTTCGATCACACATTCCTGAACAAGGACGTGCCCTTCTTCGCTGAATGCGTTCCCACGGCCGAGAACATCGCGCTGCACATCGCCGACCGGCTGGCGCCCCCGATCAAGGCGATCGGTGCCCATCTCCACAAGGTGCGTCTGCAGGAAAGCCCCAACAACGCTGCGGAGGTCTATGCGGAAGTCCCTCAGCTTGAGATGATCCCCTCCTCACTCGAGGCGGCGGTTCCCGTCTGACTCCCTGGCATTGACTGAACCAACCAGTGTTCGTCTGGTCCTTGCCGTCAGTCTTGATGGACGCCTGGCCCCACCGACTGGAGGAGCAGCTCAGCTCGGTGGATCCGGGGATCGCAGAGTTCTTGAGGAAGCCCTGGCCTGGAGTGATGCCGCGCTGATTGGAGCAGGCACGCTCAGGGCCCATCACTGCAGCTGCGTGATCCGTGATCGGGATCTGCTTGAGGCGCGCAGTCGGACAGGTCGCCCTCAACAGCCGTCAGTGCTGGTCGTCAGTCGGCAGGGGGATTTCCCCCTGGACTGGCCTTTCTTCCAGCAACCTTTCGAGCGTCATCTGCTGTCTGAGAGCGGTTGCCCGGCTCCAGGCTTTCAGCACAGCTTCCGTCTCTGCTCGCGCTGGAGCGAAACGTTGAAAGCTCTTTCTTCCCACGGCTGGTCAAGGTTTGCGCTGCTGGGTGGTGCTGCTCTGTCTCATTCACTGCTGGTTCAGGATGCGGTTGATGAGCTGCAGCTGACCCTGAGTCCCAGGATCCTGGGTGGATCCTTCCACTGGTTGTTGCAGACGCAGACCCCGCTTCCAGAGACACTCGCGTCGCCTGAGGCCTGGAAGCTTCTGGAGGCCCGTTCTCTCGGAGGCGATGAACTCCTGGTGCATTACCGCCGTAATCGCTTCAGCAGTTCCTGAACCGGGATTGTGTTCAGGCTGGTGCGAGGCAGTCCGGTCAGGGATGCCAGGCATCGCTGAATCACCACACCTGCATCGTCACCGACTCTGCCTTCAAGCAGTTCCGTCAGCACGCCAAGCTCCCTTCCACTGCGGCTGGTCTCTGTGATCAGACATTCACTCACCGGCCGTGCGATGGAACGGCAGGGCTGCTCCACAGCACTGTTCAACAGCCTTCCGGCAGCGATCTCAGGAGCCATGTCATTGAGGAGCTGTTGCGTCAGCTGACGGCATTCGCTGACAAGCCGGCGTTCAATCCTGGGCTGCAGAAGTTGAATCAAAGGCTGCAACAGTCCGGCCTCGGCCGTCTGATTCATTGCACCGAACTCAATCAGCAGAGGTGAGAGCAACAGAGCCGAGACCGATCTCAGGTTCTGTGAAGACCCTCGGGTCATGTCCTCGGCCAAAACGCGATTTCATTGTCTCCCGGTGCTGTTTCGCTGGTTAGTGTTTCCGCCGAGATGTTTCAGTCAGCCCTGAATGGCGTCGCTCACGGCTCGTTGGCATCGCAGCATCCATGAGATTCCCCGGCCCCAGTGGGAGGAATTGCTGGCTGAAGAGGAAAGTCCTTTCTATCGCTGGAACTGGCTTGCCGCTCTGGAGAGCTCCGGCAGTGTGGCGCCTGATCAGGGCTGGCAACCACTGCATCTGTCGCTCTGGAGAGAGGATGACAAGCTGATTGCAGTGGCACCTCTCTATCTCAAGGGGCACAGCTATGGGGAATTCATTTTCGATCAGTCCTTTGCCCGTCTCGCGGGAGATCTGGGTCTGCGCTACTACCCGAAGCTGATCGGCATGAGTCCTGTCAGCCCTGTCCAGGGGTACCGCTTTCACATTCATGCGGATGAGGATGGGCAGGAGCTCACGGCCACGATGCTCCAGCTGATCGATGACTTCGCGGCGCGCAACAACATCCTCAGCTGCAATTTCCTTTATGTGGATCCCCAGTGGCAGCGACTGGCAGAGGCCGCTGGCTGTGCCGGCTGGGTGAATCACCAGAGTCTCTGGTCTGCCGAAGAGCAAAGGGATTTCTCCGACTATCTCGCCGGGTTCAATGCCAATCAGAGGCGCAACATCAAACGGGAACGCAAGGCTGTGAGTCAGGCAGGCCTGCAGGTGACACCGCTCACCGGATCAGCACTCACGCCAGCACTGCTGGCCAGGATGCATGGCTTCTATGAGCAGCACTGCGCCCGATGGGGGCCGTGGGGCAGCAAATATCTTCAGGCGTCGTTCTTTGATCAGCTGGTCGATCCCGCGCTCTCCAAGCATGTCGTGCTGTTCAGTGCCCACCGGGGAGAACCAGCCCAACCCGTTGCGATGTCGCTCTGTGTTCAGGACGATTCCCAGCTCTGGGGGCGCTACTGGGGCAGCGATGAAGAGATCGACTGTCTTCATTTCGAGGTCTGTTACTACGCACCGATCGAGTGGGCTCTCCATCAGGGACTGAGGAGCTTTGACCCAGGAGCTGGTGGCAGTCACAAGCGCAGACGTGGTTTCGTGGCGCAGCCACGCACCAGCCTGCATCGCTGGTATGACCCTCGTATGGATGGATTGATCCGTTCCTGGCTGCCGAGGGCGAATGCCCTGATGGAAGAGGAGATCGAGGCCATCAACGCTGAGCTCCCTTTTCGCGAGAAGCCTCCTGAATTGATGGTCTGAGTCGATCATTTGTAAGGTGTGACCATGGCAGAAGGCACCTCTTCTCTTGACGATCGGCTTTCACAGCGATTCATCGACCTCGATCCAGCCGGTTACTTCCTGATCAAGCTGGACGCTGAGGCCGGTGAGCTCGTGGCCGAGCATTACAGCAACGATGTGGATGAGCGAGGGCGAGCCACCGACCCGGAGACAGGTGAAGTGCTCTCCTGTCGAGGTGGTGGTCCTCGTCAGCCGACCAACAGTTTCCGGGGCAGAACTGCCAAGGAACTGGGTATCGCGCTCACTGAACAGAACGGCTCACTTCCAGTGAGCCGTCTGGACCACGCCATGTACCTCGGCAGGGAGCTTCAGAAAGCTGAGGCATGCCTGGAAGCCGGAATCCCTTACAGACAGGACTGAAGTGGTTCAGGCTGTCTGCAGTTCCAGGGGTGTGCTGGGCTCTTCAGGTGGCAGAGATTCGAGCTGTTCGCGGATTTCGCGTTGAACGATGGCGCGGTATTCCAGGAAATGCTCGTTATGAGCCAGCACCACCAGGAACTGTTCCAGCATTGCTGGATTGCGACGGGCCATGCTGAACATGTAGCGCCAGAAGCGACTTCGGGTATCGCGCTTGATTCCCTGCCTCCAGACGACGATGGCCAGAGCCCTGACGTCGGTCCAGGTGGGCATTTTGCCTTTCCCCTTCCAGCGGGGAGCTCCCATCTTCAGGTAATAGGAGTAGACCCGATCCATGTAGGCGTTCGGTTCATAAAGAGCGCAGAAGGCCTCCACGTATTCGTTGGCGATGTCGCGGATCGGACGTGTGGGTTTGAAATTGAGCAGGTTGGTCTGGTTGACGCCCTTGGCTGCGGATTCGTCCTGGATCAGACGGCCTTCTCTTTCCAGACGGTGCCAGAGCGCGGTGTTCGGCAGGGCCTGAAGCATGCCCATCATCGCGGCGGGTATCCCTGTTCTGGTCACGAACTCCACGATGCGCCGGCCGGCACCGTCTTTTTCACCGTCGAAACCGATGATGAAACCTGCCATCACACGGATGCCGTTTGCGGTGATCCTGTCGACGGCCGCATCCAGAGGGTTGCGGGTGTTCTGGAGCTTTCGGGAGGTTTCGAGACTTGCTTCATCCGGTGTTTCGATGCCCAGAAAGACACTTTCGAAGCGCGCTTCATGCATCATGCGCATCATTTCCTCATCGTCGGCCAGATCAACTGAGGCCTCAGTTGCGAAGCTGAAGGGATAGCCGCGCTCTTCCTGAAACTGTCTGATCTGCGGAAGCAGCTGCTTCGCGTTGCGCTTGTTGCCGATGAAGTTGTCATCAACAAGGAAGATTGATCGCCTCCAGCCGAGGTCATGGAGATACTGCAGCTCTGCGATCAGCTGTTCCGGTTTTTTCGTGCGTGGCTTGCGTCCGTAGAGAACGATGA
>CAYWOE010000116.1:0-4409 GCA_964459855.1 uncultured Synechococcus sp.
GCTCCTGACGGTGCTGCTGATCGGAATCGTGGGCGGTCTGCTGGTCATGCAGCAGTTGCTGCCGCAATTGATCAACCAGTTCGAACAGCTCACCACACTGCTGCCTTCGCTGTTTGGACAGGTTCAGTCGCTGCTGTCCGATCAGCCGCTGCTGGGAAATCTGGCGCAGAGCCTTCCCGATCAGGTCAGCTGGGAGCGCATTCAACCGTTCGGATTTCAATTGCTGGGCGTGGCCGGCGGAGCGGCCAACGGGCTGGTTCAGGTGCTGCTGATGAGCCTGCTGGCGGTGTTGCTGGCCCTGGATCCATCGGCTCACCGACGCATGGTGGTGGCTGCGACGCCCCGCCCCGCCCGTGCATCCATGGAGGAACTGCTGGACCAGTGCCGCACCGCTCTGGGTGGCTGGCTGGCCGGCATGACCCTGTCCGCTGTGGCGATGTTTCTGAGCACCTGGGCAGGTCTGGCGCTCCTTGGCGTGCCCCTGGCACTGCTCTCGGCACTGGTGTGCGGTCTGCTGACATTCGTGCCCACGATCGGCCCCACAGCGGCGACACTTCTCCCGCTCAGTCTGGCGTTGATGATTTCGCCGGGGATGATGCTTCAGGTGCTCGTGCTGCGGCTGGCATTGCAGAACCTGGAAGCCTTTGTGCTGACACCGCTGCTGCTGAGGCGCACCGTGAACCTGCTTCCAACGGTTGCCCTGACCTCCCAGCTGAGCCTTGGAGCTCTGCTGGGAGTGCCTGGCGTTCTCCTGGCGCTGCCACTCGTGGTGGTGCTTCAGGTGGGCATGGAGCAGGTGGTGGTTGGCAAGATCATGGATCGCTGGAACTGACGGAGACCGTCAGCCTCCGTATTGCCAGCCTGTGCTGCTCAGCTCGAGAGCATCGCCATCACGGTGAAGCACCGCTGATTTCACCTCGCCGATGAACACGGTGTGATCGCCATGGGCCAGCTCGCCCACCAGCTCACACTCCACACCGCCAAGTCCATCCTTCAGGATCGGCAGACCGAGGGCGCCGAGCTCAAAGGGCGCAGCCTCGAAGCGACCACCAACAGCCGCCTGAGGTTTGAAGAACGTCGCCGCCAGATTCTTCTGGTCGGCAGCCAGAACGTTCAGGGAAAAACGCCTTGTGCGCTGGATCATGCCGTTGCTGGTGCTGTCGGCACGCACTCCCATCACGACCAGAGGCGGCTCGAACGATCCCTGGGTCACCCAGCTGGCGGTGAATCCGTTCACCTCATCGCCCTCAGCGACTCCGCAGATGAACAGACCGTGGGGAATTTTCCGCAGCAGTGTCTTCTTGGCATCCAGATCAAGCGACATGGCGGTGGTTTCTGACAACGGGTGAAGAATAGGCAGAACCGTGACAGCACAACGCATCAGGGCACCGGGCAACTGTGGATGGCTGCTAGTTTTCGTCGTCTTCTGAGCGGGATCCGTGCAGCGGCCCTCCTCCCTGATTGTGTTCGCAACGGTGGCCGGAAGCGGAATCCTGGGAATGCTGATCTATGCAGGAATGTTCTACGCCAACCAGCGCCGCAGCACTGTGACGGCGGAGGCTCAGCCCCCCATCCCCTCCTATCCAAACCAAGCCAAGGCCGAGCAGGCATCCAAACGCTGGATTCAGGAGGGCGGAAGTTTCACCGTCACAACCAGGCAACGCGTTCGCAGATCGATACCGCTCACCCGCCAGGAACTCCGAAAGCTCGAGATTCTTGCTGATGAGAAGCGCAGAGCCAGGATTGAGGCCGACTACGAAAGCTGTCTTGACAAGGCGGCAACGGATCTCGCCAAAGAGCTCTGCTCCTTTCAGCAGTCTCCCCCCCTGAGCGACGATTCAACGGCAGCCGGCGCCGGCAGGACCAGCGCTCTTCCCACCACCAAGGTCGTTGAGGATGTCAGGGTGCAAAGCCGTGAGCACCCCCGACGCCAATGTGCTCCCGTGACGTCGTATCGACGTTTCAACTGTCTTGAATTCGAGGTGGAGAACAATGCCGACCTCTCACCGGCGGAGAAGGACGCTCTTGAGATCAGGGCCTATCGGCAGTTTCGTTACTGAGACTTCCCCGACGCGGCCCGTAACGGCGCCAGAGAGACGGTTGCAGGATCAGGACCACCACGGCAAGCAGGTGATGGCGCACAGCGAAGATGAGTGAGGTGAGGGTGATCTGGTCTGCCAGCAGTCTCAGCTCCGTCCTGAGATCACTGAGGGCCAGCACAAGCAGCAACAGCGGTATCCAGCGCTTGGAGGGAACCGTGGCTGAAGCTGCTCTGTCAGGCACTGGCAGCGGCACCGGAGCGTGATGGCCAGATGCTCAGAAGAGAGGGTGCCAGGGCAATGCTCGACCAGCTGCCGACGATCACGCCGAGCGCCAGGGCAATGGCGAACCAGTAAAGCGTTGAGCCGCCGAAAAGGATGAGAGCCAGCAACGGCAGAAGTGTTGTTCCACTGGTGTAGATCGTTCTGGTCAGCGTGGCTGAAACGGCACGGTCGACCTGCATGGACAGCGACAGGTCGCCATCCATGCGCTGGCGTTCGCGGATCCTGTCGAACACCACAACCGTGTCATTCACCGAGTACCCGGCGATGGTGAGCAAGGCAACAGCGAAAAGACTGTCGACCTCCAGGCCGGTGCTGAGTCCGAGCCAGGCGAAGATCCCACACACGATCACGATGTCGTGAGCCAGAGCCACCAGGGCCAGAAAGGCGTAACGAGGGTCGTAGCGAACGGTGATGTACAGGGCGATCCCTGTGAAAGCCACCAGCAGCGAAATCAGACTGCTGCGCAACAGCTGCCCGCCGAGGCTCGGGCCAATGGTGTCGACGGACTGTCCACCGGCTTCGAAGGGACCGGCAACAGGCTCAAGCGCTTCGATCACGGTCTGGCCCTGTCCGGCAGTGAGGGCTGGCATGCGCAGAACGACTGACTGACCTCGGTCCAGGAGCTGAACTCTGGCGTTCTCAAGTTTGGGCGCCGGCTTGCCGTCCTGCAGAGGCAATTCAAGCTGCTGAAGAGCATCCTCAATGGCGATGGTTCTGAGCTGATCGCAGGAGTCAGCGCAGCTTCTCTCAAGCTGGATCTGTGTCCCCCCTGTGAAATCAAGGCCCGGTCTCAGTGGAAAACCGATCTGGGCATCGGTCCAGCTGCGCGCGATCCCCAGCAGGCTCAGCAGCACGCACACCGCCGACACCAGCCAGACCTGTCGTCGCCGGCTTGTCAGTGGCAAGCGCAGAGGTCGCTCTTCCGTTCCGGGTGAATTGAAAGCCATGGCTCAGGACGCTGTCGTGGGAAGTTGCCTTGCAGGCAGAAAATTCGTCGGACGCCGCAGCCCCTGATAGCTCATCAGGAAGCGCAGCAGGGTGCGCGTACAGGTCAGAGCCGTGAACAGGCTGAGGAGGACGCCGATCCCCAGCGTGGCCGCAAAGCCCTTCACCAGACCCGTGCCCAGGAAGAAGAGTGCAGCGCAGCTGATCAGCGTCGTGAGATGACCATCAACGATTGAGGAGAATGCCTCGGAAAACCCTGTCTCAATCGATCGGATCAGGGTGTTGCCGCGCCTCAGTTCATCCTTGATGCGCTCGAAGATCAGCACATTGGCATCGACCGCCATGCCGATGCTCAGGATGAATCCGGCGATGCCGGGAAGCGTGAGCGTGACCGGGATCAGGGCATACACCGCAAGGTTGAACAGGGCATAGAGGCTGAGAGCCATCACCGCCACAGCACCCGCCAGTCGGTAGATCAGCAGCATGAAAATGCCGACGAGAAACAGGCCCGACAGAGCGGCGATCAGGCTGCGGCGCACATTCTCAGCACCAAGCGACGGCCCGATGGTGCGCACCTCAAGAATCTCCACCGGCAAGGGCAGCGAACCACCGCGAAGCTGAACCTCCAGGTCCCTGGCATCCTCCGCCGTGAAGTTGCCGGAGATGGATGCCGTTCCACCGGAGATCCCTGCCGCCTTGTACTGAGGGCCGACACTGGCCTCGCTGATGAGTTGACCGTCGAGAACGATTCCCAGCAGACGCCCTGTGCCCGCGATCGACTGGGTGAGCTGGGCGAATTTCTCGCCACCCTCTGCGTTGAAATTCAATGTCACCTCCCAGCCGGATCCGTTCTGCTGCTGCTGACGACCTGCGCTGACCAGTTGCTTGCCGGTGAAGGCCGTGGGCTCGAAGCGATCGAGAATTTCCCTGTTGGTCCTCTCCAGCAGCTGTTGCAGCTGTTCGGTCTCCGTTGTTGCCGTTCCCTCAAGACCGAGCTCCTTCTGCCGGTTCTGGAGTTCCTCCTGCTCCTCCGGATCAAGTTCGGGAGAATCCTCCGCCGAACGCGTTGCCAGCACGCTCTGCAGCTGGGCTCTCAGCTGACGCAGGCTCTGAACCTCCTCCTGCGTGTCCGGCTGCTGC
>CAYWOE010000117.1:0-4353 GCA_964459855.1 uncultured Synechococcus sp.
CGGACCTCCCTGTGCGGACTGGCTCGAGAGCATGCCCGCACTGAGCGGATCGGAAACAGGACTGATCACATTCCTCCCCTCAGCTCCTTCGATCGGCTGAGTGAAATCATCCAGACCGAACTGGCCATCGCCGCCGAGAACGAGATCAAATGGTTCACTTCGATCGATGACCTCCTCGTATGTGACTGAATCCCTGAGCAGGTCGGAAGCTGCTGTGATCAGACTCTGATCGCCGCTGGCGTCATTGGAGAGGGCCCAGAACATCATTCCTCCGAGACCCATCGCATCAACAAATGCCGATTTGCCGGCAACCGTCGCAGAAGTTTCGATGGAACTCCAGAGCTGAGTGTCTTGGTTGTATACAAACGCAGCCTTGGAATTATCATCCCAGATCAGTTCATAGGAGCCGTCAGAGACACCGGTGATCAAATCCTTCTGATCGTAATTACCCGCTTCAAAGGAACCGGGAGCCTGCCGTGCATCACCGGAATTTCCAAGGCCCAATGTATCTCCCGGAGAAACATTTCCCCAGGCACGTGTGTAAGTAGGAACCCCGAGAATCACCTTGCTGAGGTCAATATCATTGGCCTGAAACTGACCGATTGCCGTTATGACGTCATAGCCACTGGGATCACCAGTCATCGCGGCCTGATGACCAGTGACCGACTCCCATCCACCGTGAAAATCATAAGTCATCACGTTATAAAAATCGACGAAAGGATCAATCCCCTGCAGGTTGAGATTCGAGAGCTTGTCAGAACCACCAGCCGTGGCAATCGAGATCTCATAGTCTTCACCAGTCATCTGCTCAAGGGTGTCAAGCTTGTCTCTGAGAAGCTCGAGAGTCAGCGCAAAATTATTGCCATCGTTCACACTGGACGCATTGCCTGAATCACCTCCACCTCCGGGATACTCCCAGTCAAAGTCAACAGTATTGAAGAAGTCATATTGCTCGAATACATGTATTATATTATCAGTGAATGTGTCGCGATCAGCAGCAGAATCAACAGCCAGACTGAATTCATCTGACAAGGTCCAGCCGCCGAGAGCGAACCCCAGATTGATCTCCGGATGAAGCTGCTTGATGAGATCAAATTGGCGCAGATTGCCTACATAATCAACAGTTGTTTCCCAGCCAATCGGAACACCTGTCACCGTGACGGAGCCATCTGCGTTGCCACGTGCACTGAAGTCTTCCCCACCTGTGTAGGCATCGCGGCGATCCACATCCAGCCCAAGCCATGCAGCCTCGGAGAAGGTTCGGCTGACCTGCTCGGCCGCTGTGAATCGTTTGTCGGTGGCTGCCCACTGATCGAACAGCTGAACATCACCATTGGCTTTCACATCGAAGAAGCTGTAGTTGATATGGGTCAGCTGTTCGACATTGATGTCCTGCGCGAGGAAATCGCGTTCGTAAATCCCCCACTCCTCGAAATAGGCAACCACCTTCTTCCCGTCGCTGCTGACGGCCTCGGTGGAACCGCTCAGGCTCTGGGGGGTGATCAACCGACGCTCCGACGCACTCAGGAGATCACGAGGAACAGCAAGCTCCTCAGGCTGAGCCGAAGCTCCTGCTTGGGACGCAGCCGAGGCTGATGAATCTGCAAAGCCAGCTGGTGAAACGATCTCGGCAGCGTCTTCGCGATCGATGACTGAGGGCCTCGAAGCAGTGCCATTCCCTGGCGAGAAAAACAACGCACTTGTGAGTTCTCCGCTGCTGGGAATGCCTTCACTGATCGCGTTGAAACTCACATCAATGCTTTGGCCTGCCGCGATCGTGCTGTTCCAGGCCGCGGGAGTGAGTGTCACCCTGCTGCCACCGCCTTGCAGGATTTCAATGCGCGCATCACCAGCCCAACTCTGAAAATCGCTGTGGGGCGTTTCGAAGCTGACAGACCAGTCATCGACGAGCTGCTCGCTGTTGTTGGTGATTGTGAGAATTCCACTCATTCCTCCCCAGTAGAGGCTTCCGCTTGCTTCGAGGCTCAGTGGATTGAGGCTGGTATCAGCCGATGTGGGGCCCGAATCGTCGGCGTCCTCCTCAAGGTCAAGACTCACAGACCGAACAGCTGTGGCGTCTGAGGTCGTTGCCTCTGCGGACGCCGCGGAAACAGCTGACTCTGCAAACCCGTCGGAGGAGACGGATGCCTGCTCCGCAGAAGCGACGTCCCCACTGAAGAATGCGGCGCTGGTCAGCGCGCCGCTGTCAGCCAGTCCCTGACCCTGAGCGTTGAAACTGATCGAAAGTTCTCCATTTGCAGGAATGGTTCGGTTCCAGGCGGCAGGCGTGAATGTGACTCTGTTGAGGCCGTTGCCTGCATCCGACACCTGAACCTCACCAGCCCAGCTTTCAAAGCCTTTGTGCGGGGTCAGAAAAGAAACTTCCCAATCCTCGACAGCTGCTCCCATCGGATTGCGAATGATCAGATTTCCGCTGATGCCGCCACCCCACCACAGAGATCCATCCACATCAAGCTGAAGGCAACTGTTGTGAGGATTCGCACCGCCCGGCAGGTTCATCACCACATTGGAAAGATCTGGAGATGTCATTTCCATCGGCATGTCATTCACGACTGCGGAAGACTGTCGGGACCCAGAGCTGTCGGCGATCGTCTCCAGCCGATCAGCCTGATCAGCTCGCTCCTGAATCAGACGCGTGCTTTCGTCCAGTGATGTCGGCTGACCGGGAGCCTCTCCGGCAGCTGTGACGAATTCTCCCGGTCGGGTTTGCGAACCATCAGTGAGACCACCATCGGGTGTGAACAGACTTGTGCGATCCACCAGAGCGAGCTGATCAGGACTGAAACCGAAAGCTCGATCAAGAAGATCCTCCTCAATCTGATCAAAATGAAACTCCAGATTGGCCCCGATCAGGTTTTCCTTCTGAACCCCGATGAAAATAAACTGCTGACCGTTGGGCTCTGAACTGATGATCAGATCTGAACCAACATTTTCAACATTGAGGCGTTCTCGAGTCCCGAAATAGAGAAAATTAATCTTATCTGTTAATGGGTCAAAACCTTCAATCCTGGTGATGCTGTCTTTCTCATGTGAACGGATATAAACAGTTTTCTGGGATGCTGGTTCAGCATCATTGAAAGCAGGCCCAATCTGATTTTCCCAGGACACCACTCCACCCACATCCTGGCGCAGATGTTCATTGGCAACCGGCGCAAAATTACTTTCACTCAGATCACTCCAGCGGATTCCCTGGCCATCGGTGCCGAGAATTCTCTGAAACTGATCTGGCTGCCAGGGGAAAACGATCGTGGCATAACCATTCTTGTCCTGACCAATGATCAGGCTGTGAACGGAAACACTGCCGAAGTCAAGCTTGTCAGTGGCGGGATCAAATCCACGAATGTCCTGACTGAAATCACCAACCGCAAATGTTGTCATGGGTGAAGATTGCGCGAAGTAGTCGAATCATTGCCGCGCACGATGAAATACAAAACCCTTCATTTCTAGGGTTTTCGGTTAAATCCAGACATAGATCAGAAGATCACATTCACATGTGACTCACAACCCATGCATCATTGAGTCACACATGTCATCAACCTGCTGCCAATTGGAAGGAAAGAAGTCCATCAACTGGTGCTTTTACCCACAAGAAACGAGCCATCCGGAGGTCTTGCTGAATCCCTGCAGCCTCTGAAGCGCATTCAGCTCTTCCCATGGCTTGGTTCAGTCGACCCAGTGGCGCCTGATGCCTTCAACGGCTGCAGCAGTGCGGTCTTTCACATTCAGCTTGCGCATGATCGACTGCACATGACCTCGGGCTGTGGTTTCAGCGATGGAAAGCCGCTCGGCGATCTCTTTGTTGGTCATGCCGTCGCAGAGCAAGATCAACACCATGCGTTCACGGTCCGACAGGGCATGCGCGTCGCGGGGATCTCTGTGGCAGATCGCGTAGGGGATGAACGGATCAACAAATCGCTCACCTGCCTGGATCGCCTGCATGGCATTGGCGATTGCCATCAGATCGAGACTGCGTCGTGTGAGAACCACATCCGCAGGACTGGCAAGGGCTTCCCGGATCAGAGTCGGATCAGCCCCTTTGAGGGTGAACACCGTGGCGATCGGAGACTCCGGAACGGAACGACGATTGAGGTCTGCAACCAGATCCAGACCCCGACAGTCCTCCAGCTGCTCACTGATGAAAGCCAAGACCGGTTCACTGATGCCATCCAGGCAGGACAGGGCTTCCTCATGCGTTGAAGCGATCCCGATCAGAGGACACTGTTGTTCAGTGCTTTGAAGCGCGAAGAAACTGGCCAGCGCCAGGGCATAGGGACGGTTGGCCGTCGCCACAAGAATGCGATGGCTGCTCGAGAGGTCTCGCAGATGCTGGCT
>CAYWOE010000118.1:0-4252 GCA_964459855.1 uncultured Synechococcus sp.
AACCCTGCTCTCATCGTCAGAAAACTTGTCGCTGAGCATCGTGAGGAAATGTCTGATGCTGCAAGGGAGCTGCACAACAGATCGTCCTGGGATCTCCAATGCCCAGTGATTGTGATTGATGCAAGAAAAACTCCCAAACGCGTTCTGAAGACCTCGGTGCGAGGCCTCACAGGAACCATCACAACCAGCAATGTCATCGACCATCCGATACTGAGGTCTTTTCTGAAGCGTGTCAGGGAAGTGGGCATCCAGACTGCTCGTGATGAATACATGAACACTTCTGAATCCGATCAGATTTCCATGCTCTGGGAGCGCTACAGCGAAGAGCGGCTCGGCCTGGGATTGGCTGTTTGGTCCTATTCCGATGCGGCGAAATTCGCGATCAAATCGAAGCAGTGTTTCCAACAGGGAGAGATTGCCTGCGTTGCCATCATTGAGGGCAGCGATGGCGACGATCATGGCGTTCTGACGTTTTCCGTGAATTCCAGCTGGCTCAGCTGAAACCGTTGGCGGGGCGCTGAAGGCTCTCTCGAGAGAGAATTGAATGAATTCGTCAGACTTGGATCAAACCAAGAACGCACATGTCACCCAATCGAGCCCGTCTGGACGTGATGGTTTCTGAGTGCAGGGAGACATTCACCGAAGCCGCGATCAGGCTTAAAGCGGCCGACTCATGGGATTTCTCCTGTCCATGCGTCGTTCTCGATGGTCGATCGGATCAGGTCACGGCGGTTGTGGTTGGGGTTGGAAGCATCGGCAACCTGGTGCCGACGTCTGCCGCAATCGACAGCCCTGAGGTCAAGGAATGGCTGCGCATCGCCTCAGAGAAAAGCCCCGAAGTGGCATTTGCCGAAATGCTGAATGGCGATGAGGAACGCGCCCGTCGATTCAACGAGGCCTACGAACGCCTGATCGAGGAACGCCAGACCGGAATCAAAGGTCTCTGGTCTGCTGACGATCTCTCAGCATTTGTATCCAGAAGTCGAGCTGCCTTTCCCAGGTCTGTGAGTGCTGTGGCTCTGTTACCGGGGCAGGAAGGACGGAGCCACAGCATCCTCACGTTTGAAAGCGATGTTGCATCGCTGCTCAACTGAACGGCTCAGGGAAGTGTCATATCTCCGTCAACAGCTTCGATACGGACTGAACTCCTTGAAAACAGCTTCGGCTTCGTGGAAATCCTGGTCTTCCCTCAGAACATAAAGTTGAGCTTTCCACCAGTCCCAGGTGTCTTCGTGAATGTCCTTCTGAAGGAGATCTTCTAGAACTTCACTGCTCATGCCTCCCTTTGCGAGTGTTTGCAAATTAGAGAGCATCAAGTGGGAGTCAAATGAGTTTCACAGGGCGTAATGACTCAACGCTCCACAACCATGGCAACCGATCACCAAAGGAGCAGGCTCATGACACCTCGTCGTTGAAAAAGTTGGGTCTGCAGGGGGATCAGGCCTTGTAGAGGCTGACGCAAAGACGAAGCGCGAGAACAGCAACATTGATCGCAATGATCAGTGCGATGCAGATTTCCAGATTGGTGAGAGACGTTTCCATATCAGATTTTCAAAGCAGGCACATTATTTCGTGCTCAGCCCCAGATCGTGACTGACCCAGGGGTTCATCGCACGAGGAGAACACGACCTTGAGACGTTGACCTGTTCAGCATTCAGGCTTGCATCAGCGTCACCACCTCACGGGTATTGGTCGACAGGTCCGCTGAAGCCAGTGTGGACAACGCCCGCTTCACCGCAGCCTGGCGTTCGCTTCCATAGGTACGCCAGCGACTGAAGACCTTGGCAAGCCGAGAGGCTGTGATGGCGTTGCGCTGATCGACCGCAATGATCTGCTCAGCCATGAACTGATAGCCACTGCCATCCAGGGCATGGAAAACGCGGGGGTTGGCCACCAGTCCACCCAGCACGGCACGAACGGAATTGGGCGCCATCGGGTCGTAGCGGGGATGTTCCAGCAATGCTGCGACTCGCTCGAGAGCGTCCGAACGCGGTGTTGATGCTTCCAGTGAAAACCAGGTGTCGAAAATCACCGGTCGCTCCTGCCAGCGATCATGAAAGAAGCGCAATGCCTGATCACGCTCATCACAGTCGATCGGCTGCAGTGCCCTCAGACCAGCACGAGCGAGGGTCATGGATGGGCCCTGCACCGCCTGAGCGGCATCCGATCGCGCTTTCGAATCACCGGCAGCTGCAAGCCAGCTCCAGATCAAACCGGTGAGCTGGCGTTCACCCTGGCCTGCAGGCCAGGCCTGCTCCAATCGGGAAGCAACGCCATCCAGCCTGGACCTGAGCTTGTCTGCCAACCTGGCCCCCATGCACTCGCGCAGTTCACGAGCAGCCCGCTCAAGGGATGGAGGGTCAGCTTCAATCTGCAGCGACTCAAGTTCAGCAGGGCCTGGGAAGGCCAGCAGAGTGGCCAGAACAGCAGGATCCTGTTCGCCGCTGTCTGAAAGCAACTGCTGCAGGGCATCCAGCATCTTGGATTCAAGTTCAAGTTCAGGAGTCCCTGCCGCACGTGCCAGGAGCAGTCGCTTCCACAGTTGCTGCCCAGCATCCCAGCGAGCGAAAGCATCGCTGTCTTTGGCAAACAGCGAAAACAGATCTTCGATGGTCTGACCTGCATCCCAGGTCACCGGAGCTGAGAAGCGTCGAAACAACGAAAGAACAGGTGGATGCGCACCGCCAGGCACCCCCTCCAGCACCACGGTCTTCTCAGGCTGATCGAGCACCATCAGTTGCTCCTCCCCGGGAGATCCATCCGCCTGCAGGACAGCCCAGAGAACAGGAATCACCAGCGGGTGCTTCTGCTCCTGTCCGGGAGTGGAAGCGGTGGACTGCTTCAGGGTCAGACTCAAACGTCCGCTTTCGCCATCCCAGAGCGATCTCACCGTGACATGAGGCGTTCCAGCCTGGTGATACCAGAGACGGAACTGTTCGACATCGAACCCGAGGGGCTGACCATCCGCACCAGCCCCATCCACAATCGCTGCGACGAAATCCTCTGTGGTGGCAGCTTCTCCATCGTGGCGCTTGAAAAACAAGCTCATTCCCCGCATGAAACGCTCCGGACCCAGCAATGTCCGCAACATGCGAATCAGTTCCGCACCTTTTTCGTAAATCGTGGTTGTGTAGAAGTTATCAATGGCCTGGTAGGAATCCGGTTTCACCGGATGGGCCGTAGGACCTGCATCTTCACGGAACTGCGTGTTACGAAGCATCGCCGCATCTTCAATTCGCTTCAATGGTTCGGAATGAAGGTCTGCGGTGAAACACTGGTCGCGAAAAACCGTTAAACCCTCCTTCAAGGACAACTGAAACCAATCTCGGCAAGTGATTCGATTACCGGACCAGTTATGAAAATATTCATGGCCAACAACACTTTCAATTCTCTCCAGTTCTCCATCTGTAGCTGATTCGGCATCAGCAAGAACCAGCTTTGAATTAAAGATATTCAGACTTTTATTCTCCATGGCGCCCATATTGAAGTGGCGCACCGCGACAGTGTTGAACTCATCAAGGTCATATTCGAGTCCATACACGGACTCATCCCATTCCATGGAGCGTTTCAGTGACTCCATCGCGTGAGCGGTGAAAGGTTCATCTCCTGTCTCAACGTGCAGACGCAGCCTCACCTCTCGTCCGGAGGCCGTCACATAGCTGTCTCTGATCTCGCTCAGATCGCCGGCAACGAGAGCGAACAGATAGGAGGGTTTAGGGAAGGGGTCCTCCCAGACAACCTCATGCCGGGAGGAATTGTCAGACAGAACGGAGGCCATGACTTCATTCCCATTGGACAGAAGCACAGGAAAACGTTTTCGATCCGCCTCGATCCGCACGCGGTAGCGACTCAGCACATCAGGACGATCCGGATGGAAAGTGATGCGTCGAAACCCCTCGGCCTCGCATTGGGTTGTCAGCATTCCGCCGCTTTCATACAAGCCCTCGAGGGAAGTGTTCGCCTTGGGGTCAAGGCGACTGACGGTGGTCAACGTGAACGGCTGTGTCGGCGGTTCCCCGATCACAAGCTCTTCGTCGTTCAACTGATAGGAGCTGCTGTCGAGAGGTTGCCCATCAAGGGCAATTGACAGCAGCTCAAGGTCAACTCCGCGCAGAACCAAGGCAGTTGATGAGTCGGAATCAGAGGGTTCCAGGTGCAGATCAGACGTGACCAGCACCGAGTCAGGCTGATGCACCACCACATTCAGCTCAATCCTTGGGATGGAGAAAGGGAAAGGCTTGTAATCAGACAG